>NZ_ATDO01000108.1:0-73837 GCF_000445085.1 Sphingobium sp. HDIP04
CCCACCCCAACCCCTCCCCTGAAGGGGAGGGGCTTAGCACCGATCGATATTCAAGAGATGGCAAGCTTTCGACTTCTTCGTTTCGACGGGGCTGGAGCCGACTCGGCTTTAGGTTTAGGGGCATCGGCATGTTGCGCCTTTCCGGATTGAAGCTGCCCCTCGACCATCCTGCCGAGGCGATGCCAGCCGCCATTTGCGAGCGGCTGGGCCTGGAACCGCAGCAATTGCTGAGCCATGTCGTGGTGCGGCGGGGCAATGATGCGCGGCGGAAGAATGCGATCCAGCTTGTCTATAGCGTCGATATAGAGGTGACGGACGAGGCGGAGGTGCTGGAGCGCTTCGCAGGGGACCATGACGTGCGGCCGCGTCCGGACACCGACTATCGCTTCGTGGCGAAGGCGCCCGCGGGCTGGTCGGGCAGGCGGCCCGTCGTCATCGGCGCGGGGCCGTGCGGGCTGTTCGCGGGCCTCATCCTCGCGCAGATGGGCTTCCGCCCGATCATCCTGGACCGGGGCAAGGTGGTGCGGGAGCGGACCAAGGATACATGGGGCCTGTGGCGCCGGGCCGAGCTGAATCCCGACAGCAATGTCCAGTTCGGCGAGGGCGGGGCGGGGACTTTTTCCGACGGCAAGCTCTATTGCCGGGTGAAGGATCCGCGCTTCCTGGGCCGCAAGGTGCTGGAGGAATTTGTCGCGGCAGGCGCGCCGGACGATATTTTGACCGAGGCGCATCCGCATATCGGCACCTTCCGCCTCGTTTCCATGGTGGAGGCGATGCGGCGGCAGATAGAGGGGTTGGGCGGCGAATATCGCTGGCTGCACCGGGTCGACGATCTGGAACTGGAGCGGCAGGGCGACGGCACGCGGAAGCTGCGCGGGGTGCATCTGGCGGACGGGGGCTTCATCGAGACCGATCATGTCGTGCTGGCGGTGGGGCACAGCGCCCGGCCGACCTTCGAAATGCTGCATCAGCGGGGCGTGCATATCGAGGCGAAGCCCTTTTCCATCGGCGTGCGGATCGAGCATCCGCAAAGCTGGATCGACCGGGCGCGCTACGGCAATTGCGCCGGGCATCCGGTGCTGGGCGCGGCCGCCTACAGCCTGGCGCATCATTGCGGCAATGGGCGCACCGTCTATAGTTTCTGCATGTGTCCCGGCGGGCGGGTGGTGGCGGCGACTTCGGAGGAGGGGCGCGTCGTCACCAACGGCATGAGCCAATATTCGCGTGCGGAGTTCAACGCCAATTCCGGGCTGGTGGTCGGCATCGATCCGGAGCGCGACTATCCCGGCGGGCCGCTGGCGGGGATAGAGTTGCAGCGCCATTGGGAAAGCATGGCCTTCGTCGCGGGGGGCGAAACCTATCATGCGCCGGGGCAGCGGGTCGGGGATTTCCTGGCCGGGCGGGCGTCGACGGCCTTGGGAGAGGTCATTCCCTCCTACAAGCCGGGCGTCACCATGACCGACCTGTCGCGATGCCTGCCCGAATTCGTGGTGGAGGCCTTTCATGAGGCGATCCCGGTGTTCGGGCGGCAGATCGCCAATTACGATCATCCCGACGCGGTGATGACGGGGGTGGAGACGCGCACCTCCTCCCCGATCCGGATCACGCGGGGGAAGGATTTTCAGAGCCTGAACGTCGCGGGGCTCTATCCCGCCGGGGAAGGGGCGGGCTATGCGGGCGGGATACTTTCCGCCGCCATCGACGGTATCAAGGTGGCCGAGGCGGTGGGGCTGAGCATCGCCGGAGCATAGCAGGGTCGCGCCATCCTCCCGCGACTTCGGCATCGGGACGCCGTCACCGCCCGACGGCGCGGGGGCCGGCACTGACCGGGAGGAACCGGAACCCCGGCACAGACATTGTGCATATCGTCAGCGGGCGAGGCGTCGGGACGGGACGCGCGGGCGCATTATGCCGCGATCCTCTCGACCATTTGCCCGAATAACGCCGGCGTGCGGCCCACGCCGCCGGAAGGGAGGCGCGGCGATGATCGTCATTTACGTTCACGCCCTGACGGCGACTGGCGTGGTGCGCAATGCGCGGCTGCTGGCGGCGGCTTTGGCGGAGCGCGGCCATCGTGTGGAACTGGTCACGGCGGCGCCCGGCGGCGAGGGCGTGCCGGGGGTGCGGCACTTCCCGCTGCTCCAGCGGAGCCATGCGTCGAGCCTGATCGAAAAGCTGATCGCGATCCGCGCGCTGAGCCGCCATTTGCGGCGGCGCAGGCCCAGCCTGCTGATCTCCGCCGGCAATCATGGCCATTTCGTCGCCTGGGCGGCCAGCAGGGGCCTTGGCGGCCCGCGCCGGGTCTATCGCATCAGCAACGACATGGTGCGCGCCATTCCGGGCGCCCCGCATGGCGGGTCGGCAGGGTGGGAACGGCGGATCATGACCCACCTGATCGCCGCGGATGCAGACCGGATCGTGCTGGTGTCGCCGACCCTGGCCGCAGCCCCGGCCTTTGCGGCGGCGGCGCGCGAGGGGCGGGTGGCGGTCATCCCCAACGGCATAGACGCCGCCGCGGCGCGGGCAAGGGCGGAAGGCCCGGCGCCCCATGGCTGGATGACGGAGGGTGTTCCGGTCATCCTCGCCATCGGGCGGCTGGCCAGGCAAAAGAATTTCGAGACGCTGCTGCGCGCCTTCGCCACCCTGCGGCAGAGTCGGCGGGCGCGGCTCATCATCCTGGGCGAAAGCCGGGACCGCATGCGCGACAGGCTCATGGCGCTGGCCCGAAGGCTGGGCGTGGCGGACGATCTGGCGCTGCCCGGCGTGGTGGCCAATATCTTCCCCTGGCTGGCGCATGCCGACGCCTTCATCCTGCCGAGCTGGTGGGAAGGATCGCCCAACGTGCTGCTGGAGGCGATGGCCGTGGGCGTTCCGGTGGTTGCCTCCCGCACGGCAGGCAATGCGGCCGATCTGCTGGATGGCGGGCGCTTCGGCCGGCTGGTCGATCCCGCCGATGCCGCAGCCATGGCGGATGCGCTGCTGGGCCAGATCGATCCGGCGCGCGCCGTCCTGCCGGGCGACAGGATCGATGCGTTCAGCCTGGACCGGGTGATGGCGGGCTGGATGAATATCGTCGAGCGGCGGGACGTGCCGGCATGCCCCGGAAAGGACCGAGTCGTCGCGGCGAGGCGCGGTCCGGCCCATCAAAACTGATCAACGACAACGGGTTGGCGCATATCCTGACCTCATCCTTGCAGCCATGCGGCCGCACCCGGGAAACGGGCCGATCGTGAAATATCATGCATGCCGATGAGATTGTTGGTTTATATTCATTACCAGGAAAGCCAATTTTATAATATATAACTTCGCGCCGCTTTCGGCCGGTCAGATACCGCCGCAGCCGCGATCCACTCAATCATTATCCCGGCGGAGGAGGCCCTTATGCGTGCCAGATATTTGGTGCTTTGCTCATCCCTGCTGCTGTCGACAGGGGTGAGCGCCAGACAGCCCGGCGAACAACTGACCGTCATTGCGTCTGCGGACAAGGAAATGACCATCGAAAAATGGCAGGGACGGACCGCGAGCCGGCTGGCCGGCAGCATTCGCCGCGCCGCCGACCAGAATTTCGACCGCGATGCGACCGGCTATACCCGCGTCGAATTCCGTCTGGGCGAGGATGGGCGGCCCCAGGCCGTCGCGCTGGCCCGACCTTCATCCTCGCGCGCCGTCGACCGCATATCGCTGCGCGCGGTGAGCACCATGGGGCGGTTGACGCCCCTGCCGCCGCAGATCGCCGCTACTTCCCGCTTCGAGGCATGGATCATCGTCGCCAGCGATGCCAGGGAACGCGACGACATGCTGGGGCGGTTGCGCACCGACCACCGCGCCCGGATGATGGCGCAGGCCGGCGGCGACCGGCCCGTCCTGATTGCGTCGCGCTGAACGCCGTCCTTCCCCCCACGGACGACATGGCGCGACGCGGAGTGTGGAGGAGCGGCTTGCCGGCACGATGCGGCGCGGGCCACCGGCGCGCATCCGCCCATTCGCTCCTCCAGCTTCCGCCGCCTGTTAGCGGAATGGGCGGCGGAGCGGCGTTAGGGCTGCGCCTTCGCCATCCGGACACGGTCATGCGTCTTGCGGGCAATCCCCATGCCGAAATTCAGCGAACAGATAGGCGTTGACGCCTTTCCCTATGCTCGACCTGTCGGTTCCCGCCTGTCCACGGCTCCCGTCGCGGCGCCGGCGTCATGGCGCCCAGATCGACGGGCGTTTTCAGCCGGGTGCCCGTCAATGCCGGACATGGTCGCGACCTGAACCAGCCTGTCTCCTGCGACAAGCGCCCCAGCGTGCACGCTGAATATGTCGGAAGCCATATATCGGCTGAACGGATATTTTAATATTCTGTATCAAAGCGATACATATTTGCTCCCCATGTCGAAATAGGGTGGAGCATCGATTGTGGATGCGTAAAGATACGCAACAGGGACAGGCTTCCGGTCGGAAACGGGGCTGGCCGGCAGCGGGGGTTCAGCGAAGGCCAGTTCCGATGCCGACGCCGGCCTTCCGGAACCATCGGAGGCATGAATTTGGCGCCAATCTCCCCGCGGGCTCCCGCAACGGCTCTGCGGATGATCGCGCCAATATGCTGCACAGGGCGACAAGGGTGGGAGAGGACATGATTGGCAGCTTGGGGGTCGCGCTTCCCGGCACGGGGTGCAGGGCATGATCGCCGCGATGTTCCTTGCTTCCGCCCTGACCGTGGTCGACGGCAGCATGCTGCGCGTGAATGGCGAGCCGATCCGGCTGCTGGGCATCGAGGCGCCTGACATTGCCGGCCGCTGCCCCAAGAGGAAGGCCTGCACGCGGGATAGTTCCCGCCAGAGCAGGGAAAGCCTGAAGCGCGCCTTGCGCGACCCCATCACCATCGTTCCCGTGGCGCGCGACGCCTATGGCCGCACGGTCGCCATCGTCTATGCCGGGGGGCTCAACATGTCGTGCGAGCAGCTTCGCAAGGGCATGGCCGTCTACAAGCCCGCCTGGGACTTGGGGCGCCGCCTGGCCAAGGAATGCCGTTTCGCGACAAAGCGCTGACCGGGCTGGCATCCTTGGCGGTCAATGCCCGACAGGTTTTGCCGCTCTCAATATTTTCGAAGAAAGTCTGGATGCCCGACAAGGATTCGAACCTTGATTGACGGAGTCAGAGTCCGCTCTCTTACCATTAGAGGATCGGGCATCAGGATGGGCCACAGGCTCACCGGAGAGGCGCAAATAGGCGGCGATTCCGGATTGGTCAAGGGGGTTTGAGACAGGCTTTCCCGACAATCTTACCCTGCCGACCGCCGCCCCGAAAGAAAACCCGCCGGACAAGCTGTCGCTTCCGGCGGGTTCTCCATCGATCCCTTTTGGGGTACGAAGGGCTGGGAGCCGCTTCCTGAGATAGGAAGCGGATCCCTTTATTTCAAAGCGCTTATTCCATGTCCTCGGTGGTGAAATCCTCACCCTGGACGACGGCCAGCGGATCGTCGCCGATGGCGGCTTCCGGACCCTGGCGGAGTTCGGCGGCATGCTCCTCGGCAGCCGTCTTGGGCGCGATCAGATCAACCTGGCTGGAGGCGCGCAGCGCGGCCCGCATCGCCGCGTCGCGCGACGAGGCGGCGACCCGCATGCGGTTCATGCCTGCGCCCGTGCCCGCCGGGATCAGGCGGCCGACGATGACATTTTCCTTCAGGCCCACCAGCGTGTCCTTCTTGCCCTGGACCGCCGCTTCCGTGAGGACGCGGGTGGTTTCCTGGAAGGACGCCGCCGAGATGAAGCTGCGGGTCTGCAGCGACGCCTTGGTGATGCCCAGCAGCACCGGCTTGCCCTCCGCCGGCTGGAAGCCGGGCTGGAGCTTCGCGTTGATCTCCTCCATCTCCTCGCGGTCGACCTGCTCGCCCACCAGCAGGGTGGTGTCGCCGGACACGGTGATCTCGACCTTCTGCAGCATCTGGCGAACGATCGTCTCGATGTGCTTGTCGTTGATCTTCACGCCCTGCAAGCGATAGACTTCCTGGATTTCGGCAACCAGATATTCGGCCAGCGGCTCGATGCCCAGCACCTCCAGAATGTCGTGCGGGTCGGGCGAACCACCGATCAGATTGTCGCCGCGCTTCACATAGTCGCCTTCCTGGACGTCGATCACCTTGCTCTTGGGGATGAGGTATTCGACCGGCTCGCTACCGTCCTCGGGATTGATGGCGATCTTACGCTTCGCCTTGTAATCCTTGAGGAACTGGACGCGGCCCGACACCTTGGCGATGATCGCATTGTCCTTGGGCTTGCGGGCTTCGAACAGTTCGGCGACGCGCGGCAGACCGCCGGTGATGTCGCGGGTCTTGGCCGCTTCGCGGCTGACACGCGCCAGCACGTCACCGGCCTGCACCTGCGCGCCGTCGTCCACCGACAGGGTCGCGCCCACCGCCAGCATGTAGCGAGCGGCTTCGCCCGACTGGTCGTCGAGCAGGGTGAGGCGCGGACGCAGATCCTCCTTGGTGCGGGCGGAACCGCGATGCTCCGTCACCACGCGCTGGGCGATGCCGGTGGCTTCGTCGGTCTGCTCGGTCAGCGTCTTGCCGTCGATCAGATCCTGATATTTCACGATGCCCGGCTTTTCCGTGATCACCGGCATGGTGAAGGGATCCCACTCGGCGAAGCGCTCGCCCTTCTTCACGGCATCGCCATCCGCGAACAGGATGGTGGCGCCGTAAGGCAGGCGGTGCGTTTCGCGTTCGCGGCCCTCGGAGTCGATGATCGCGATCTCGCCGTTGCGGGCGAGGCTGAGGCGGCGACCGTTCTTGTCGGTGATGGTCGGCATGTCGCGCAGCTCGATCGTGCCGTCCGACATGGCTTCCAGGTTCGACGTTTCGTTGAAGTTCGCCGCGCCGCCGATGTGGAAGGTCCGCATGGTGAGCTGCGTGCCCGGCTCGCCGATGGACTGCGCCGCAATGACGCCGACCGCTTCGCCGATATTGACCGGCGTGCCGCGAGCGAGGTCGCGGCCGTAGCACTTGCCGCAGACGCCCATCTTGCTCTCGCAGATGAGAGGCGAGCGGATCTTCACCGACTGCGTGCCGATGGCCTCGATCTGCGCCACGAGCGCTTCGTCGAGCAGCGTGCCGATCGGCACGATGACCGAACCGTCCTTGCTGTCGACGATGTCCTGCGCCGTGGTGCGGCCCAGGATGCGCTCGCCCAGCGAGGCGATGACGCTGCCGCCCTGGACGATGGCCTTCATCTCCAGCGCCTTGTCGGTGCCGCAGTCCTCTTCGACGACGGTGCAATCCTGGCTGACGTCGACCAGACGGCGGGTCAGGTAACCTGAGTTCGCCGTCTTGAGCGCGGTGTCGGCAAGCCCTTTTCGAGCACCGTGGGTGGAGTTGAAATATTCAAGGACGGTCAGGCCTTCCTTGAAGTTCGAGATGATCGGCGTCTCGATGATCTCGCCCGAAGGCTTGGCCATCAGGCCGCGCATGCCGGCAAGCTGCTTCATCTGCGCCTGCGAACCGCGAGCGCCGGAATGCGCCATCATGTAGATCGAGTTGATCGGCGCCATGCGGCCGGTCTGCGGATCCTTGGGTTGGGCGCGGATTTCGTCCATCATGGCGTTCGCGACCTGGTCGCCGCAACGGCTCCAGGCGTCGATCACCTTGTTGTACTTTTCCTGCTGGGTGATCAGGCCGTCCTGATATTGCTGCTCATAATCGGCCACCAGCGCCTTGGTTTCATCGACCATCGCGGTCTTCGAATCCGGGATCACCATGTCGTCCTTGCCGAAGGAAATACCGGCCTGGAAGGCGTGGCGGAAGCCCAGCGCCATGATGGCGTCGGCGAACAGCACCGTGTCCTTCTGGCCGGTGTGGCGATAGACCTGGTCAATGACGTCGCCGATTTCCTTCTTGGTCAGAAGGCGGTTGACGACGTCGAAGGGCACCTTGTGCGACTTGGGCAGGCATTCGCCCAGCAGCATGCGGCCCGGCGTGGTTTCAAACCGCTTCATATACTGGTTGCCGGCTTCGTCGGTCTGCGGCACCCGGCTGATGATCTTGGAGTGCAGCGTCACCGCCTTGGCATAGAGCGCCTGATGCACCTCCTGCATGTCGGCCAGCAGCATGCCTTCGCCCGGCTCGCCCTCGCGCTCCATCGACAGATAATAGATGCCCAGCACCATGTCCTGCGACGGAACGATGATCGGCTTGCCGTTTGCGGGGCTGAGGATGTTGTTGGTCGACATCATCAGCACGCGGGCTTCAAGCTGCGCTTCCAGCGAAAGCGGGACGTGGACGGCCATCTGGTCGCCGTCGAAGTCGGCGTTGAAGGCCGAGCAGACCAGCGGGTGAAGCTGGATCGCCTTGCCCTCGATCAGCACGGGTTCGAACGCCTGAATGCCGAGGCGGTGGAGCGTCGGCGCGCGGTTCAGCATCACCGGATGCTCGCGGATCACCTCGTCCAGGATGTCCCAGACTTCCTTGCGCTCCTTCTCGACCCACTTCTTGGCCTGCTTCAGGGTCATGGAAAGACCCTTGGCGTCGAGGCGGGCGTAGATGAAGGGCTTGAACAGTTCGAGCGCCATCTTCTTCGGCAGGCCGCACTGGTGCAGCTTCAATTCCGGGCCGGTCACGATGACCGAACGGCCCGAATAGTCGACGCGCTTGCCGAGCAGGTTCTGGCGGAAGCGGCCCTGCTTGCCCTTGAGCATGTCGGACAGCGACTTCAGCGGACGCTTGTTCGCGCCGGTGATGACGCGGCCGCGGCGGCCATTGTCGAACAGGGCGTCGACCGCCTCCTGCAACATGCGCTTTTCGTTGCGGACGATGATGTCCGGGGCGCGCAGTTCCATCAGCCGCTTCAAACGGTTGTTGCGGTTGATGACGCGGCGGTAGAGGTCGTTGAGGTCCGAGGTCGCGAAGCGGCCGCCGTCCAGCGGCACCAGCGGGCGCAGTTCCGGCGGGATCACAGGAACCACGTCCAGGATCATCCATTCTGGGCGGTTGCCCGATTCCAGGAAGCTTTCCACGACCTTGAGCCGCTTGATGATCTTCTTGGGCTTCAATTCCGACTTGGTGACGGCCAGCTCGTCGAGCAGCACCTGCTTCTCGCCCTCCAGGTCGAGGTCCATCAGCATCTGCTTGACCGCCTCCGCGCCGATCCCGGCGGAGAAGGCGTCCTCGCCATATTCGTCCTGCGCGTCGAGCAGTTCGTCCTCGGTGAGGAGCTGATACTTCTCCAGCGGGGTCAGGCCCGGCTCGGTGACGATGTAGCTTTCGAAATACAGGACGCGCTCAAGCTGCTTCAACTGCATGTCGAGCAGCAGGCCGATGCGCGAGGGCAGCGACTTCAGGAACCAGATGTGCGCGACGGGCGCGGCCAGTTCGATATGGCCCATCCGCTCGCGGCGGACCTTCGACACAGTGACTTCGACACCGCACTTTTCGCAGACGATGCCCTTGTACTTCATGCGCTTGTACTTGCCGCACAGGCATTCATAGTCCTTGATCGGACCGAAGATGCGGGCGCAGAACAGGCCGTCACGCTCCGGCTTGAAGGTGCGGTAGTTGATGGTTTCCGGCTTCTTGATCTCGCCGAAGGACCAGCTGCGGATGCGCTCCGGAGAGGCAAGGCCGATCTGGATCTGGTCGAAGGTTTCCGGCTTCTGGATCGGATTGGCGAAGTTCGTCAGTTCGTTCATTTTCATGCTCCTAAGCCAAAGGCTTCAGGTTCAAATTCCGTCCGTTCGCCCTGAGTAGGGACTGAGCTTGTCGAAGGCCCGTATCGAAGAGTCCTTCGATACGCCATTTCGCTCAATGGCTACTCAGGACGAACGGTGATTCCATGGTCCGGCTTACTCGGCCGCCTGCGCGAAGCCGTCGTCGTCCTCGATCTCGTCCATCGACGCGAGTTCAACGTTGAGGCCCAGCGAGCGCATTTCCTTGACCAGCACGTTGAAGCTTTCGGGAATGCCAGCCTCGAACGTGTCGTCGCCCTTGACGATCGCCTCATAGACCTTGGTGCGGCCGACCACGTCGTCCGATTTCACCGTCAGCATTTCCTGCAGCGTGTAGGCGGCGCCATAGGCCTGGAGCGCCCACACCTCCATCTCGCCGAAGCGCTGGCCGCCGAACTGCGCCTTACCGCCCAGCGGCTGCTGAGTGACGAGGCTGTAGGGGCCGATGGAACGCGCATGGATCTTGTCGTCGACCAGGTGGTGCAGCTTCAGCATGTAGATGATGCCCACGGTCACCTTGCGGTCGAACTTGTCGCCCGTGCGGCCGTCATACAGGTCCGACTGACCTGAGGAGTGCAGGCCCGCCAGCTCCAGCATCGCCGACACGTCGGCTTCGCGGGCGCCGTCGAACACCGGGGTCGCCATCGGCACGCCGCGCGACAGATGTTCGGCGAGGTCGACGATCTGTTCCGGCGTCCGGCCTTCGATCTGATCGGCATATTGCGGCCCATAGGTTTCGAGCAGACGGGTCTTCACCGCGTCCGGCATCTCGCCCCCTTGAGCGTTCGGATTGGCTTCGCGCCATTCCTCCAGCGCATGCTTGAGCTGCTGGCCGAGGCCACGGGCGGCCCAGCCCAGATGCGTCTCGAAAATCTGCCCGACATTCATGCGCGACGGCACGCCCAGCGGATTGAGCACGATGTCGACATGGGTGCCGTCCTCCAGGAACGGCATGTCCTCGATGGGCAGGATGCGGGAAATGACGCCCTTGTTGCCGTGGCGGCCCGCCATCTTGTCGCCCGGCTGCAGCTTGCGCTTCACCGCGACGAAGACCTTGACCATCTTCAGCACGCCCGGCGGCAGTTCGTCGCCGCGCTGCAGCTTGTCGACGCGATCCTCGAACTTCTCGACGATCAGCTTCACCGCTTCGTCATACTGCGCCTTGACGGCTTCGATACCGGCCTGGCGGGCGTCGTCCGCGACCGCGAACTTCCACCATTCATGCCGCTCGACCTCGGCCAGCAGCGCTTCGTCGATCTCCACGCCCTTCTTGATGCCCTTGGGCGCGGCGGCGGCGACCTGACCTAGCAGCATTTCCTGCAGGCGGTTGAAGGTGGCGCGGTTGAGGATGGCGCGTTCGTCCTCCCGGTCCTTGGCCAGGCGGTCGATCTCCTCCCGCTCGATGGCCATGGCGCGTTCGTCCTTGTCGATGCCGTGGCGGTTGAAGACGCGCACTTCCACCACCGTTCCGGCGACGCCCGGCGGCAGGCGCAGCGAGGTGTCGCGCACGTCGCTCGCCTTTTCGCCGAAGATGGCGCGGAGCAGCTTTTCCTCCGGGGTCATCGGGGATTCGCCCTTGGGCGTGATCTTGCCGACCAATATGTCGCCCGGCTCCACTTCGGCGCCGATATAGACGATGCCCGCCTCGTCGAGGTTGCGCAGCGCTTCCTCGCCGACGTTCGGGATGTCGCGGGTGATGTCTTCCGGACCCAGCTTGGTGTCGCGGGCCATGACCTCGAACTCCTCGATATGGATCGAGGTGAAGACGTCATCCTTCACGATCCGTTCGGAGATCAGGATGGAGTCCTCATAGTTGTAGCCGTTCCAGGGCATGAACGCGACGAGCGTGTTGCGACCCAGCGCCAGTTCGCCGAACTCGGTCGACGGACCGTCGGCGATGACGTCGCCCGCCTCGATCAGGTCGCCCACCTTCACCAGCGGGCGCTGGTTGATGCAGGTGTCCTGGTTCGAACGCTGGAACTTCTGCAGCGTGTAGATGTCGACGCCCGACTGGCCGGGTTCGATGTCGCCGGTGGCGCGGATCACGATGCGGGTCGCGTCGACCTGATCGATGATGCCCGCACGACGCGCCGCGATGGCGGCGCCGGAGTCGCGGGCGACCGTGCCCTCCATGCCGGTGCCGACGAAGGGCGCTTCGGCCCGGACGAGCGGAACCGCCTGACGCTGCATGTTCGATCCCATGAGGGCGCGGTTGGCGTCGTCATTTTCCAGGAAGGGGATGAGCGAGGCCGCGACCGAAACGAGCTGCTTCGGGCTGACGTCCATCAGGGTGATATGGTCCTTGGGCGCCATCAGGAATTCGCCCGCCTCGCGCGCCGAGATCAGGTCTTCCGCCAGCGTGCCGTCGGCGTTCAGTTCCGCGTTGGCCTGCGCGATGGTGTGCTTGGCCTCTTCCATCGCGGACAGATAGACGACCTCGTTCGTCACCTTGCCGTCGATCACCTTGCGGTAGGGCGTCTCGATGAAGCCGTATTTGTTGACGCGGCTGAAGGTGGCGAGCGAGTTGATCAGGCCGATATTCGGGCCTTCCGGCGTTTCAATCGGGCAGATGCGGCCATAATGGGTCGGATGGACGTCGCGGACTTCGAAGCCTGCGCGCTCGCGGGTCAGGCCGCCCGGCCCAAGCGCCGACACGCGGCGCTTGTGGGTGACTTCCGACAGCGGGTTGGTCTGGTCCATGAACTGCGAAAGCTGGCTGGAGCCGAAGAATTCGCGCACCGCGGCCACGGCGGGCTTGGCGTTGATCAGGTCGTTCGGCATCACCGTCGACACGTCGACGCTCGACATGCGCTCCTTGACGGCGCGCTCCATGCGGAGAAGCCCGACGCGATACTGGTTCTCCAGCAATTCGCCGACCGAACGGACGCGGCGGTTGCCGAGATTGTCGATATCGTCGATCTCGCCCTTGCCGTCCTTCAGGTTCACCAGTTCCTTGACGACCGCAAGAATGTCCTCGGTCCGCAGGGTGGTGACGGTATCCTCGGCGTCGAGGTCGAGGCGCATGTTGAGCTTCACGCGACCCACCGCCGACAGGTCATAGCGCTCCGGATCGAAGAACAGGCCCGCGAAGAGAGCTTCGGCGGTTTCCTTCGTCGGCGGTTCGCCAGGGCGCATCACGCGATAGATGTCGGCCAGCGCCTGGTCGCGCTCCTCGGCCTTGTCGGCCTTGAGCGTATTGCGGATCCACGGCCCCGTGGTGACATGGTCGATGTCCAGCAGTTCCAGCCGGTCGATGCCCGCCTTGTCCAGCTTTTCGAGATTTTCCGGCGACACTTCGTCGCCCGCCTCGATATAGATTTCGCCGGTCGCCTCGTTGATCAGGTCATAGGCGCTGTAGCGGCCATAGACTTCCTCGGTCGGGATCAGCAGGGTTTCCAGCCCGTCCTTCTCCGCCTTGTTGGCGGCGCGGGGCGAAATCTTGTGACCGGCGGCGAATACCACCTCGCCCGACTTGGCGTCGACGATGTCGAAGGCGGGCTTCTGGCCGCGCCAGGCTTCGGCGGTGTAGGGGATCTGCCAGCCGCCTTCGCCGCGCAGGAAGGTCACCTTGTTGTAGAAATAGCCGAGCATGTCCTCCGGCGTCAGGCCCAGGGCATAGAGCAGCGCCGTGACCGGCAGTTTGCGCTTGCGGTCGATGCGGACGTTGACGATGTCCTTGGCGTCGAATTCGAAGTCCAGCCAGCTACCGCGATAGGGGATCACGCGGGCGGCGAACAGATATTTGCCCGAAGAGTGGGTCTTGCCCCGGTCATGGTCGAACAGCACGCCCGGCGAGCGGTGCATCTGCGACACGATGACGCGCTCCGTGCCGTTGACGATGAAGGTGCCGTTCTGCGTCATGAGCGGCATGTCGCCCATGTAAACGTCCTGCTCCTTGATGTCCAAAACGGAGCGGGTTTCGGTGTCTGCATCCACCTCGAACACGATCAGGCGCAGCGTGACGCGCATCGGCGCCGCATAGGTGATGCCGCGCTGACGGCATTCCTCGACGTCATATTTTGGGTCTTCCAGCTCGTAATGGACGAAGTCCATCTCGGCGGTGCCGGCGAAGTCGCGGATCGGGAAGACCGAGCGCAGGGTCTTTTCCAGGCCGGAGACATAGCCGATCGACGGATCGGAACGGAGGAACTGCTCATAGCTCTCCCGCTGGACCTCGATCAGGTTCGGCATCTGCACCACTTCGTGGATGTCGCCGAATACCTTTCTGATGCGCTTCTTCGCGCCGGTATTGCTGATCGTCGGGAGAGCCTTGGTCGCCATTGCGTATCCTGCCTGGTTGTTCGTCGCATTTTTTCGCATCGCAGCGAAAATTCAGCCTGGCGTGGCGATTTCAGGGGTGATTCGCCCCATCATCGCCACGCAAAAAAGTGCGGGCCGGGACTGTCCGATCCGCACTGTCAGCGTCCTGTGACCCGCCGTTTTCGCCCAATCCCGCCGGTTCCGTGCGCTAAACGAAGCCGGTCCCCGGGCGATCCGGGGGACGGTTCCTCCCTTGCCCGAAGGCAAGGCCGGAACCGGATTTGAAAGGTGCATATAGGCCCCATGTCCCCCTTTGTGAAGGGGGCAGGCGGCTTGATTCTGGCTGGTTGCCGCCAAGGGTCGTTGCTGTAGAGAGATGGGGTGATTCCCGCCGTCATTCAACCCTTTCCGCCATCGTCGCGCCTGCCGTGAAGCAATGGGCCCGCCTGTGCTGCGTATCGGCGCTGGCCATGGCGCCTGCCCATGCGCAGGCGGATGAGGGCGAGGGCGCGCAGGGGCGGATCGTCTTCGTCACGGCCCGCCGCGTGGCCGAAGCGCAGGACGGGGTTCCGATCAGCCTCGTCCGCCTCGATGCGACCGACCTGGAACGGCGCGGCGTCGCGCGGCTGGCGGACCTGGCGGGGGTCGTGCCCAATCTCGCCATGCCGACGGTCGGCGCCTTCGGCGCGCAGCAGCCGATCATGCGCGGCGTCTTCTCCCCCATCGGCGCGTCCACGGTCGGCCTCTATGTCGATGACGTCCCTGTCCAGATCCGGTCGCTGGAGGTGGCGGGCAATCCCGACCTGCGCCGTTTCGACCTTGATCGCGTGGAGGTGCTGCGCGGCCCGCAGGGCACGCTGTTCGGCGCCGATTCCATGGGCGGAACGATCCGCGCGCTGTCCCGGCAGCCCCAGTTGGAAGGCCTGGATGCATGGGCCGGCGGGGAGCTTTCGTCCGTCAGGGGCGGGGGGCTTGGCCGCGAAGTGCAGGCGGCGCTGGGCGGCGCGATAGTGCCCGGCCGGATCGGCGCGCGCATCAGCGCCTATCATCGCCGCGACGCGGGCGTCGTCGATCGGTTTGATCCCGCCTCCGGCGCTTTGCTGGCCCGGAATATCGATCATGACGCGACGCTGGGCCTGCGTTTCGCCGTGAAGGCGGCCCTGGGCGATCGTCTGGAGCTGACGCCGTCGCTTTTCTACCAAAGGACGGCGCGGGGCGACCTGCCCTTTTACGAAAGCAGCCTCGGCCCCTTCCGCCAGTCCGCCAGCCTGCGCCAGCCGGGCCGCGACCGCTTGCTTCTGCCCAGCCTCACCGCGCGGCTGGACCTGGGCGGCGCCACGCTTACCGGCGTCACCGCATGGCTGGATCGCCGCAACCGCCAGATCGTGGACTATTCCGGCTTTTTCGGGGAGATCGTGCTGGGCGGCATGGTCCCCGGCATCCGCACCCCAGGCGGCAGCTACAGCCGCACGACGGTCGACCAGGCGGTTTTCACGCAGGAACTGCGCGTCGCGTCGGCCGATCCGCAGGCGTCCGTCCGCTGGCTCGTCGGCGCTTTCTACAGCCGTTCGCGGATCGCCATGGAACAGGGGGTGGTGGAACCGGGGATCGCCGATCTGGCGCAATCGCAACTGGGCCTGTCGGTCGAGGAGATTTTCGGCCTGCCGCTGCTGCCGGGCGGGCAGAGCTATCACAGCCGCCAGCAGATCCGCGAGCGCAGCCTGGCGGCCTTCGGACAGGTGAGCTGGGCCTTCGCGCCCCGCTGGGAAGTGACGGGGGGCCTGCGGTTGTCGCATAATCCCTTGCGCTTCCGCCTGATGTCGGAGGGGCCTTTCGCCGGCGGCAGCAATGCGGTCGGCCCCCGGCGCCAGAGCGACACGCCCCTCATCCCCCATGCCGCCCTGTCCTGGCGTCCGGGGGGCGACAGCCTGGTCTATCTGAGCGCGGGCAAGGGTTTTCGCGGCGGGGGAACCAATGGAGCGGTGCCGGCGAACGGTTGCGCGGCCGATCTCTCCGCATTGGGCCGTGCCGCCGCGCCGGACAGCTATGGCTCCGATTCGCTCTGGAGTTACGAGGCGGGGGTGAAGGCGGGATTGCCCGATCGGCGGCTTCGCCTGTCGCTGGCCGCCTTCCGCATCGACTGGCGACGCATACAGCAGTCCGTCACCCTGCCCAATTGCGGCTTTTCCTATGTCGACAATCTGGGCGCGGCGCGCAACCGGGGCGTCGAGCTGGCGTTGCGGAGCGAGCCGTCGCGGCGGCTGGCGCTGGATTTTTCGCTGGGTTTCGTCGATGCGCGCTTCCGCCGCGATGTCGGACCTCCGGGCGCGGGCATCGTCGCTGCGGGGGACCGCATTCCCTATGTGCCGCGCTGGTCGGGGACGATGGCGGCGGAATATGGCTTCACGCTGCCGGGACGGCTGGAGGGGTTCGTCCGGACCGAATGGCGGCATGCCGGACGTTTCCGCCGCGCGCCCTCGACCCGGTCCACCGCCTATGATCCACGCGTCTATGCGGGCGAAGGAAGCGACCTGCTGTTCCTGCGCCTGGGCATCGGCCGGGACGGATGGCGCCTGTCCGCCTTCACCGACAATCTGCTGGACAGCAGGACGGTGCTCTATCGCAATGCGGAACTGGTGCCGGCGACCGGATCGCCCCTGCGCGAAATGACGCAGCGGCCGCGCACCGTCGGCCTCTCAGCCAGCATCGGCCTTTGACGGACGCACCGACGCGATGAGCGGCGCCGCGGCCAGCGCCAGCGCCGCATAGACCGATATGGGCAGGCCATAGCCGCCGCCCGCAGCGCGCATCTGGTCGGTCCAGAGCGGCGCCAACGCGCCCAGCAGGCTGACCACCGCGGTGTTGAGGCCCAGCAGGCGCGCGAACGCCTCCTCCTTCACGATGTCGGCCAGCAGCATCGATCCGGACTGGCCCGGCAGCGCGCTGGCGACGCCCCAGAGCAGGACGAACAGCCAGACCCCGGCCATGCCCATCATGCCGGTCCCCAGCAATGCCATCGTCCCCGCCGCCAGCAGCAGCGCCGTGGCGATCAGGCTGCGCCGCGCGCCGATGCGGTCGGCCAGCATGCCGCCCGCCAGCAGCGCGGGCAGGCCGACCAGGTTGGCGCTGCTATAGGCCAGGACCGCGCCGGACTGGCCCAGGCCCTGCGCCATCAGGCAGTCCACCGCCGCGAACAGCACGCCGTTGATGGCAAGCTGCAACAGGGTCATGGCCAACAGGATCCGACGGAAATTCCCGCTGCCCAACGCCCTCCATGGCGCGTCCCGACCCGCCGCCGGTTCCGGCGCGACATCCGCCCGCCCGCCGGGTACGATCAGGACCAGCGGAGGGCAGGCCAGCATGATCGCCGCGGCGCAGAGCAGCATGGCCGCGCGCCATGTCCAGCAGGTCATGGCCGCGCCGACAAGGGGCGGCACCACCGCCCCTGCGGCGACGGCGGCGCCCAGGAAGATGGCGAGCGCCAGTCCGCGCCGCGCGACATGATGCCGGGTGATGACAGCGATGCCGGGCACGATGGTCGATGCGCCGACGCCAAGGCCCGACAACGCCATGCCCGCCATCAGGACGGGCCGCTGCTGCGCCATGGCGGCAAGGGCGAAGCCCGCCGCGCTCAGCAGAATGCCGATCAGCAGCACCGGGCGGACCCCCGCCTTGCCCAAGGCCCAGCCGACCGTCAGGCTGGCCAGGCTCATCGCCAGCAGGAATATGGTGATGCCGCCGCCTGCCTGTCCGAAATCGGCCGCCATGCCGGGAAGGAGCACGCCCAGCGACATCAGCGTGCCGCCCTGGACCAGCAGGGTGATCGCCGCCAGGGCAAGGACCGGAGGCCAGCCGCCGTCTGCCGAAGGGCGGGGAGAGGGGTGCAAGGGGCGCGGCACGGCAGCAGCCTTATCGGTTTTTCCAGTGATTTGAATGGGGAATGTCCGATTTGTGCAATGCGGCGAGGTGCGCTTGCGTATATCCCGTTTCGGGAAATCGGGGAGAATGGACAAGGCTGTGATCCGGACGGAGGAAATCTACGACGCGGCGACCGACGATGAGGCGTTCGATCGGCTGGCTGCGACGCTGGCCGATGCGGTCGGCGCGCGATCGGGCGTCCTGCATTGGGGCCGCACGCCCCAGCATGTCGCGGAAATTTCCTATTCCGGCTATTTCTCCGACGCGCAAATGGCGCTTTACGACGAGGAGTTTCAGGGCGACGACATCTGGGGCGTCGCGCTTGACCGGGCGGAGGCGATCAACCGCGTCTGGAATGTGGAGGCTCTTGTGCCCATCCGGGCCTATGAGGACAGCCGGATCTATAATGAGTGGATCAGGGGCATGGGCGACGACACTTTCCATTGCCTGGGCGGCGTGATCCAGAAGGACGGGACGACCGGCCATATCGGCCTGCACCGGGGCCGAGCGCAAAAGCCCTTCAGCGAGGGCGAGGTGCGGGCGATGCAGGACAATATCGGTCATATCGGCCGCATGTTCGCGATCCGCAGCAAGCTGGACCGCGCCCGTCATCATGGCCGTTCGCTGCACGCGACGCTCGACATGGTGGGCCACGCCGTCTTCACCCTGCGTCCCAACGGCGCGCTGATCGACTGCAACCGCCTGGCGGACGCGCTGCTGCGCCGGGGCGATGCGCTCGGCCTGCGCCAGCGGCAGTTGAAGGCGCTCGACCCCCGCGACGACGAAGCGTTGCAGGCGGCCTTCCGCGCCGCGGCCGCGCGCCAGGGCGGGCAGGCAAGCGCGATCTTCGTCCATCGCGAACGGGGCCTGCCCTATGTGCTGTCGATCGCCGCAGTGCGCGTCGGCACGGAACGGCAGATCGTCGCGATCGTCACCGATCCGGCCGACCGCGACCTGAGCCTTTCCAGCCGCATCCGCGCCCTATACGGCCTCACCAGGGCGGAGGCGGAGGTGGCCGAGGCGCTTTGCCAGGGACGGGGGCTGGAGGAATTGTCGCAGGAACGCGGCGTCGCACTCAACACGGTGCGGACGCAGATCAAGAATATCTATGTGAAGCTGGATTGCAGCCGCCAGTCCGAACTGGTCGCCCGCATCGGCGCGCTGCCGCGCCTGAGCGGGTTCGAGGACATGGAATAAAGGGCGTGACGCGGCGCGCCTTCACGGTTGGGCGGGCGCCGTGACCGCCGGTGAGGGCGGCGCGATCTTCACCACTTCGAAGCGTTCCTTCCGGCGCACGCCCGCCAGTTCCGGGGCGGTGGCGGGCGGCGTGGAGGCCGACGTCCTGGGATTGCGCTGGAGCATGCATTCATCCTTGTTGGCCCGCGGCGTCTGAAAGCAGTTCCAGAGCGATCGCTGCAATCCCGTGGCGCTGTTGTGGATATAGGCGAAGGCCATGCTTTCCATCTGGTCGCCCGACAAGGGCAGGCCGCCCGGCGCAGTCCCTGTCCGCCAGGCCATGATCCGGCATTCCGGTCGCCCGGCGCAAAAGGTCTGGGCCATGGCGGGCCAATTGTCGGGCGAGGCGGTGCGCCCCAGTTCGACCAGGAAGCTCCTGGCCCCCGGCGCGATGGCGATCAGCCGCACGCCCGCCATCGTCCGGCCCAGCGAATCGGCCCCGATCATCTGTTGCGGCCTGGCGGCGAGATCGGTCACCGTGCCGCCGGCCAGGATGAGCGGCGACGGGCCGGCAGGCGCGGCCGGATCGCCCTGATGCGCGGCAGACAAGCGCGCGATGCGCTGCACCAGCGGCTCGCCGCTCTCGCCAGCGCGGCGGAAGGCGGGGGGCGTGCCCCACCAGCCCCGCCAGCGGAAGAAGAGATGAGTGCCGACCGACGCGATCTTGTCCAGGCTGCCGCTCCAATAGGGAACCACCCAGTCGGTATGATAATGGGTGGCGTAGCCGACCGGCCTGTAGACCTTGCCCGCCAGCGCCGACCGGGCGATGTCCCGCGCCCTTTCCCAGGCCGCCTGAGTCGGTGCGCGGGCGAGCGCGCCGTCGCAGGTGAAGGTGAACTGGCACCCCGTAGCGCGTTCCTGCCCCTGGAAGACGACGCCGCAGACCGTCTTGGGAAAGGCGGGATGCCGCACGCGGTTCAGCACCACCTGCGCGACGGCCCGCTCGCCCACGGCATCGTCGCCCGCCTCGTAAAGCTGCGCGGCGGCCAGGCAGTCCGTGGCGCGGGCAAGGTCGACGGGCGATCCTGAGAAGATGAATGGCCGCGCCGCCGGATTGGGCAGGCGGGAGAAGGGAATGGCGGCGTTCAGCGCCCGCGCCTGGTCGCGCTCCAGGGCATAGACCTCCACCGGGGCAACCGCAGGCGGGGGCGTCGCGGGACGCCTGAACCGGGCGGCGGCGACCGCCTCCAGGCGCGCCTTGCCCGGTGGCACCCGCGCCTCCCACGCGGCGACCAGGGCGGGCAGGCCGACGAACAGCAGGAGCCAGAGCAGCCACATCGAACGATGCGGCTGGATGCCGAGATGTGCGTCGCTCATGCCCGTTCCGGCTCTAGCCTGCGTCCGGCCTTATTCGGGCAGGAAATCGGGCACCGACAGATAGCGTTCGCCGGTGTCATAGTTGAAGCCCAGAACGCGGCTGCCCGCTGGCAGTTCCGGCAGCTTCTGGGCAATGGCGGCCAGCGTCGCGCCGGAGGATATGCCCACCAGCACGCCTTCCTCCCGCGCGGCGCGGCGGGCAAACTCCTTGGCGTCGGCTGGATCGACCTGGATCACGCCGTCCAGCAACTGGGTGTGCAGGTTCGCCGGGATGAAGCCCGCGCCGATGCCCTGGATCGGGTGCGGGCCGGGCTGGCCGCCGCTGATGACATGGGACAGGGTCGGTTCGACCGCATAGACCTTGAGATGGGGCCAGAGCGATTTCAGCACCTGCGCCACGCCGGTGATGTGGCCGCCGGTGCCGACGCCGGTGATCAGCGCGTCGAGCGGCGCGTCGGCGAAGTCGGTGGCGATCTCCTGCGCCGTGGTGCGGACATGGACGTCGATATTGGCGGGGTTCTCGAACTGCTGGGGCATCCAGCTGTTGGGCGTCTGCTCGACCAGTTCCAGCGCGCGCTCGATCGCGCCCTTCATGCCCTTTTCCCGCGGCGTCAGGTCGAAACTGGCGCCATAGGCCAGCATCAGCCGGCGGCGCTCCAGGCTCATGCTTTCGGGCATGACCAGGATCAGCCTGTATCCCTTGACCGCCGCCACCATGGCCAGGCCGACGCCGGTATTGCCGGATGTCGGCTCTATGATGGTGCCGCCGGGCTTCAGGTCGCCCGACGCCTCTGCCGCCTCGATCATCGACAGGGCGATTCGGTCCTTGATCGACCCGCCGGGGTTGGACCGTTCGGACTTGATCCACACTTCCGTGCCTTTTGGCGCGTCCCCGAACAGCCGGTTTACGCGGATATGCGGCGTGTTGCCGATGGTTTCCAAGATGCTGGATGCCTTCATTGCACTATCTCCTGAATGGATTTTGGCTCCTGCGTGGGCTCGGCCGCCCTTGTTTCGGGTGGGTCGAAGGTACGGGCAAGACGGAGTTCTGGAAAGAGCTTCGCCCAGATCAGGGTTATCGCGATGGCGCCGATCCCGCCGCCGATCACCGCCGCGACCGGGCCGACCAGCGCGGCGAGGAAGCCGGATTCCGCCTCCCCCAGTTCGTTGGAGGCGGAAATGGTGAGCTGCGACAGGCTGGACACGCGGCCGCGCATCTCGTCCGGCGTGTGAAGCTGGATCAGCGACTGCCGGACATAGACCGACACCATGTCGGCCGATCCCAGCAGGACCAGCGCCGCAATGCCGACTTCGGACGCAATGGCGCGGGGCAGGAAGGCGGTGGAGCCGAAGACGATGGTGGCGATGCCGAACAGGATGACGGCGCCCAGCATTTTCAGGCCCACCTCCGTCCTCATCGGCCGGAAGGAAAAGAAGAGGGCCGTGGCGCCCGCGCCGAAGCCGGGCGATGCGGCGAGATGGCCCAGGCCTGCCGACCCCACATGCAATATGTCGCGGGCATAGACGGGCAGCAGCGCGGTCGCGCCCGCCAGCAGCACCGCGAACAGGTCCAGCGTGATGGTGGCCAGCACCAGCCGGTTGGTGCGGACATAGGTCAGGCCGTCGATCATCTGGCGCACGGGATGGCGGCTGGTGTCGCGGGGCGGCTGGGGCACCGGGCCGATCAGCAGCATGCAGAGCAGGGCGACGGCGAACAGGCCCGACGCCAGCGCATAGGCGCCCCAGGGCTGCGCCGCATAGGCATAGCCGCCCAGCGCCGGCCCGGCGATCATGCCCGCCTGCCAGACGACGCTGGAAATGGCGATGGCGTTGGGCAGCACTTCGCGGGGCACCAGATTGGGGGCGAGCGCGCTGTAGGCCGGTCCGTTGAAGGCGCGGGCGACGCCGACGATGGCGGCGATGCCGAAGATCAGCGGCAGGCTGACCCAGCCCTCATAGGTGGCGAAGGCCAGCGTGCCCGACGCCAGCACCAACAGCAGCAGGGTGAAGCGGGTGATCATGCGGCGGTCGAAATGGTCCGCCACCCATCCGGTCACGGGCGTCAGGAAGAAGAGCGGCAGGAACTGCGCCAGGCCGATCAGCCCAAGCTGGGCGGCGGCGGCGCCGGTGCTCATGGTTTCGCGGGCGACATTATAGGCCTGCCACGCCAGCACGATCATCATGCCATATTGCGCCAGCACCGCCGTCAGCCGGCCCAGCAGATAGGCGCGGAAATTGCCGAAGCGCAGAGGGTGGCGGGGAATGGAGGGGCTGTGCATGGCCCCCCTCCTTTAGCGCCTGCGCAGCGGGTTTCGCAACCGAGCGAGTAGAGAAAAGGCGCAGCAATATTTGGGCCGGGGAAGGTTTGGCTTTTAGGGTGGGGCGGAGGATTGGTGATGTGGGGGGGGGTGGTCGTTATTGGCCCGTTACGGTCATCAGTTTCCGTCACCCCGGACTTGATCCGGGGTCTCGCTTTTCCCTCTACACTGCCTCGTCCAAGGCAGCGAGACCCCGGATCAAGTCCGGGGAGACGGAAGGAGGAATGACGGCTTCCCCCCCAACCTCCTCAATCCGGCGCGTGCAGCATGATCCCGCTGACCGACCCGTTGCGCACCGAGCAGACGAAGGGCACGGACCCCCGGCCGCCGGAGACTTCG
Source organism: Sphingobium sp. HDIP04 (assembly GCF_000445085.1). NCBI lineage: Bacteria > Pseudomonadati > Pseudomonadota > Alphaproteobacteria > Sphingomonadales > Sphingobiaceae > Sphingobium > Sphingobium sp. HDIP04. The sequence continues at coordinate 23,089 of NZ_ATDO01000108.1, forward strand.
CCTTCCACTTCCCAGCCGGTGGACATGGTGCTGGCGGCGACGCGGCCCAATATCTTCGCGCCCGGACCGGCCTCTTCCCGCGCTTTCGCCGCGCAGGCGTTGCGCGCCGCCGCGGCGGTGCGGATCGTGCCGTAGCCGGGGGAGACATAGGGCTGGCGTTTCGCGTCGCGTTCGGCCTGACGGTCGCGGGCGATGTCGCTGGCGATGGCGGCGTCCACGGCGCGGTGCAGGTCGCGCCGATTCTGCGCATGGAGGGCCTGCCCATGGACGGGGAGCGTCAGGCCCGCCGACGCCAGGCCCATGATGCAGATGATCGTCTTTCGCATGGCGTTCTCCCCTCCGCTTATTTGAACAGGCTGCCCAATATGCCGCGCACCAGTTGGCCCGCGATTCCGCCCGACCTGCGGCTGGACCCGCCGAACACGGCGCGGCCCAGTTCATTGGCGACCTGACGCCCGACCGACGACGCGGCGGATCGGGTGGCGGACTGGATCGCCTTGTCGAAACCCGACGGCTTGGCGGCTTCACGGGCGGCGGCGGCTTCCTGCCGCGCCTGTTCCTTGAGCTGGGCTTCGCGCTGCTTCGCCTCCACCTTGGCCTGGGCTGCGGCGGCCTTGTCGGCCTCGGCCTGCGCCTTGGCGGCCTGCGCGGCGGCTGCGGCGGCCTGACCCCGCGCCGCCAATATCTCCTCGGCGGACTCGCGGTCGACGGTCGCGTCATATTTGCCCGCGCAGGGCGAAATCGACTGGATGATCGCCCGTTCCTTCGCGTCCAGCGGGCCAAGGCGCGAGCGGGGCGGGGCGATCAGCGTCCGCTGCACGATGCCGGGCGAGCCGTCCTCCTGCAACAACGATACCAGGGCCTCGCCCACCTTCAGTTCGGTGATGGCGGTCTCGACGTTCAGATCCGGGTTGATCCGGAATGTTTCCGCCGCCGCCTTGATCGCCTTCTGGTCGCGGGGGGTGAAGGCGCGCAGCGCGTGCTGGACCCGGTTGCCTAGCTGGCCCGCCACATCCTCTGGAATGTCGATGGGGTTCTGCGTCACGAAATAGACGCCCACGCCCTTGGATCGGATCAGGCGCACCACCTGCTCGATCTTGTCGGTCAGCGCCTTGGGCGCGTCGTCGAACAGCAGATGCGCCTCGTCGAAGAAGAAGACGAGGACGGGCTTGTCCGGATCGCCCACTTCGGGAAGCGTCTCGAACAGTTCGGACAGCAGCCAGAGCAGGAAGGTGGCGTAGAGCTTCGGGCTTTGCATCAGCTTGTCGGCGGCCAGCACGTTGACATAGCCGCGCCCCTTCTCATCCACCTTCAGCATGTCGTGGATGTCGAGCGCGGGTTCGCCGAAGAAATGGTCGCCGCCCTGGCTTTCCAACTGGAGCAGCTGCCGCTGGATCGCGCCGACGCTGGCCTTGGTCACATTGCCATATTGGGCAGACAGGCTGTCGGCATTTTCCGCGCAATAGGCCAGCATCGCCTGCAGATCGCCCAGGTCCAGCAGCAGCAGGCCCTGCTCGTCGGCATATTTGAAGGCGATGGAGAGCACCCCCTCCTGCGTTTCGTTGAGACCCATCAGGCGGGAGAGGAGCAGCGGCCCCATCTCGCTGACGGTCGTGCGGACGGGATGGCCCTGCTGCCCGTACAAGTCCCAGAAGATGGCGGGATTGTCGGCATAGCTGTAATTGTCGAGGCCGATCTCCTGGGCGCGGGCGACCAGCTTGTCGGCATTTTTCGCGGTGGGGGAACCGGCCATGGAAATGCCCGACAGGTCGCCCTTCACGTCGGCGAGGAAGACGGGGACGCCCAGCGCCGAGAAGCTCTCGGCGATGCCCTGCAGCGTCACGGTCTTGCCCGTGCCGGTCGCGCCGGCGATCAGGCCATGGCGATTGGCCCGGCGCAGGTTCAGCGTCTGCGGGATGCCGCCATCCTTGTCCGGCGCGCCAAGGCCGATGAAAATGCCGTCGCTCATCTCGCGTCATTCTCCCAAAAGGTGACGGGCCGCGCCCACCGGAGTCTGCCGCCCCTTTGTAAAGGGGAGGCGGGGCTTCCGGCAAGCGCGACCCGTAACGATCGGCTGGTTCTCAATTCTTTGCCTGTCGCGCGTCGCGCGCCCTTATTTGTCGCGCAGCCGCACCGGCAGGAACACGGCGGGCTGGCCGCGCCGCAGCACCTGAAGCAGGATCGCGCTGCGGCCCTGCGCCGACACCGCCTTCACCTGCGCGTCGAGGTCCGCCTGGGTCGCGACGGGCCGGTTGTTCGCGGTGATGATGACATCGCCGCGGCGCAGGCCCTTGGCGCCCGCATCGGTCGATCCGTCGACGGCGGTGATCACGATACCCCGCGTATCGGCGGCGATGCCGAGTTGGCGGATGATGGTCGAGGTCAGCGGAATGGCCGAAATGCCCAGCGATTGCTGGCTGGCTTGGCCATTATTGGAGGGGTTCTCCTGCTGCTGGCTGAAATCCTCATCCTGGCTCTGGGCGAAGGCGTTGAGTTCGTCTTCCGACGGACGCTCGCCCACCACTGCCGTCACCGTCTGCCGCTGCCCGTTGCGCAGCAGCACGATGGGTACGCGCGAGCCGATGGGCTGGGAAGCGACGATGGACGAGAGATTCTGGTCCGGCGTCACTTCCTGGCCGGCGACGCTGACGATCACGTCGCCCGCCTTGATCCCTGCCTTGTCCGCGCCCTTGCCCGGCTCCACGCCCTGCACGAATTCGCCGCGATTCTTGGCGAGGCCGAGCGAATCGGCCAGATCCTCGCCCAGCGGACTGATCTGGATGCCCAGATAGCCGCGCTTGACCGCCTGCCCCTTGCGCAGCGTGTCGACGATGGGCGCCGCCTGTTCCGACGGGATGGCGAAGCCGATGCCGACATTGCCGCCCGAGGGCGAAAGGATCTGGCTGTTGATGCCGATCACATTGCCGCGCATGTCGAACATCGGACCGCCGCTATTGCCCTGGTTGATCGAGGCGTCGGTCTGGATGAACTTGTCATAGGTGCCGCCGGTGCCGCGATGCACGGCGGAGATGATGCCCGCCGTCACCGTGCCCGACAGGGCGAAGGGGTTGCCGATGGCGATCACCCAGTCGCCCACGCGCGCCTTGGTGCTGTCGCCGAACTTGACGAAGGGCAGCGCCTTTTTCGGCTCGATCTTCAGCACGGCGATGTCGGTCGCGGGATCGCGGCCGACCAGCCGGGCTGGATATTCCTCGCTGTTGGTCAGGGTGACGGTGATGGAATCGACGCTGGCTCCTTCGGCGCCGGCGGACACCACATGGTTGTTGGTGACGATATAGCCGTCGGCCGAAATGATGAAGCCCGACCCCAACGATTGCGCCTGGCGCGTCTGCGGCCTTCCGCCCGGAGCGCCGAACAGGTCGCCGAACGGCGTGCCGGCAAAGGGATTCTGCACCTGCACGCGCTGCTTGGTGGAAATGTTGACCACGGCCGGTTGCAGCTTTTCGACCATGTCGGCCAGGCTGGCCGGGGCGCCGGCGGGAGCTGCTGCCTGCATGCCTTCATTCTGCGCGACCTGGGCGCCGACATTCGGGCTGGAGGTAACGGCGATGGCGGTGCCGCCGAGCAGCAGGGCGCCGGTAATGGCATAAGCGTAACGCACTCGTGACGGTCCTCTCATGAACTTGGCGAAGGAAAGGCGGGACTCTGCGATGAGCGGGATGCGCCGTCTAGTCTTAACCCTCATTGAATGACGCGGGTTCCGTAATGAAATCAACGCCCCTGAAACTGTTTCAGGAAATCATTGTCGCGGGAGAGGACCATGGCGGTCGACCCCTGCCGATCCGGGGCGAACGTATAGCGATAGGCCTGCATGGCGCGATAGAAATCGTAGAATTGCGCATCCTTGCCGAAGCTGTCCGAATAGATGCGGGCGGCGTTGGCGTCCGCTTCGGCGCGGATGATCTGCGCCTGCTTGGCCCCCTGGGCGCGGATGGTGAGCGCCTCCTGCTCCCGCGCCGTCCGCATCCGGGTGAACGCGCTTTCCAGCGGCGCGCCGTCGGGCAGGTCGGCCCGCTTGATGCGCACGTCGACGATCTGCGCGCCATATTGGCGGGCGACGCGGTTCAGGCCGGCCTCTATATTGTCCATCACTTGGCCCCGCTCGGGGGAGAGCAGCGCCGCGAAGGGCCGCTTGCCCAGTTCGTTGCGCAGCGCGGAACCCAGGATCGGGCGGAGCGCGTCCGACACCCGCTCCTCGCTGCCCGCCGCGATGTACATGCGCAGCGGATCGACGATGCGGTAACGGGCGAAGGCGTCGACCTGCAAGCGTAGCTGGTCGGTGGACAGCACCTGCTGCCGCTCCATTTCCACCGACAGGACGCGCTTGTCGATCCAGACGATCTGGTCGATGAACGGCCAGCGCAGGATGACGCCCGCGCCGGTCTTGCCGAAATCCTCGTTCGGGCGGTATCGGTTGATGATCTTTTTGGGATCGCCGAAGCGCACGATCACGCCCTGCTTGGTTTCGGGCACGATGGCGATGGTGCTGCCGACCAGCAGCAGCGCGGCGATGGCCAGCAGCGCCAGCGCGACGGGATGGCGGACAAGGCTCTGCATCACTGGCCCTCCACGGTCGCGCTGCCCTGCGGCGCGCCGCCCTGTGCCCTGCGCCTGAGTTCGGGAAGGGGCAGGTAAGGCGTGACATTGCCGCCCTCGACGATGGTCTTGTCGACGTTCGACAGAACACCCTCCATGGTTTCATAATACATGCGGCGGCGGGTGACGTCGGGCGACAGCCTGTACTGCTCATAGACCTTGTCGAAGGCGGCGGCCTCGCCCTGCGCCTTCGCCGTCACCTGCTGCGCGGCGGCGCGGGCTTCGTTGAGATAGGTCTGGGCGGTCTGCTGCGCCGCGGACACCGCCTTGAACGCGTCGTTGACGGCGGTTGGGGGATCGGCCTGCTTGATGGCGACGCCCTGCACGCGGATGCCCGACCTGTAGCCGTCCAATATCTCCTGCATCCGCTGCTCGACCTGCTGCTCGATCTCCGTGCGGCCCGCGCCCAGCGCATCCTCCAGGCTGACGCTGGCGACGACCGAGCGCATCGCGCTTTCGGCGACTTCGCGCACCGAGGAGTCAGGGTCGGAAAGCTGGAACAGGTAAAGTTCCGGGCTGCGGATGTTCCAACGCACCGAATAAGCGAGGTCGATGATGTTCTGGTCGCCGGTCAGCACCAGATTCTCGCTCTCCGCCCGCGTCGATCCGATGTCGATGGTGCGGATTTCCTCGACATCGACGGTCGTCACATTTTCCAGCGGGGCGGGCAGCGTCAGGCTGATGCCGGGGGAGAGGGTGCGGCTGTACTTGCCGAGCAGGGTGACGACGCCGCGCTCCTGCGGGCCGACGCGGTGGAAGCAGGTCAGGACCAGCCACAGCACCACCAATATGCCGATGGCGGCCGGCCACAGCGCCTTGCCGGAGGGGCGCGGCGGCAGATTGCCGAAGCCGCCCCCGCCCTGGCCGAAGCTCTCCTTGCTGCGGCGGAGCAGTTCCTCGATCGCGGAAGGGCCCTTGGCGCCGGGGCGGCCCGGCTGGGTCCAGGGGTTGCGCGGTCCGTCGCTCCCCTTGCCGTCGCCGTCCCTGCCCTGGCCGTCATTGCCGTCCGGCCCGTCGCTCTTGCCGCCCCACGGACCCTGGGCCATGGCGCTCGCTATGCCCGGCATCCACCCGAAAAATCTCTTCATGCCCCCTCTATAGGTAGGCTCTCCGGCGAAAAACAGTGCCCTTCGCAACGATTATTGTTTCGAATGATGTCGGCGGCCAAGAAAAACGGCCCCCTGCCGGTTTCGCCGGATGGGGAAAGTCCCTAGATGGCCTGCCATGACCCAGCTCGAAGATTTCGCCGCCCGCCTGAAAACGCTGACCGACGGCCGCGCCAGCGCGCCGCGCCTCAAGGACGGGGTGATGTCGCTGGCGCTGGACGTGGCGGGCCTGTCGCCGGAGCAGCGCGACGCCGTGGCCGCCGCGATCCGCGAAGGCGCGCTGACCGTGCCGGGCGTCGACGACGTGCGCATCGCCATGACCGCCGAGCGCAAGCCGTTGAAGATCGTCGCCGTCGCGTCGGGCAAGGGCGGGGTGGGCAAATCGACCCTGTCGGCCAATCTCGCCGTCGCGCTGCAAAGGCTGGGGGTGAAGGTCGGGCTGGTCGACGCGGACATTTACGGCCCGTCGCAGGCGCGGCTGATGGGCAGCGAGGACAGGAAGCCGCAGGCCAGGGACAAGCAGCTCATTCCGGTGCAAAGCCCCTTCGGCGTTCCGATGCTGTCCATGGGGCATCTGGTGGAGCCGGGCAAGGCGCTGGCCTGGCGCGGACCGATGGCGGGCAATGCTCTGGCCCAGTTGATCGAGGCCGATTGGGGCGACATGGAACTGCTGGTCGTCGACATGCCGCCGGGCACCGGGGACGTGCAATTGTCGATGGTGCAGAAGCACAAGCCGGTCGGCGCCGTCATCGTCTCCACGCCGCAGGACCTGGCGCTGATCGACGCCACCCGCGCCGTCAGCCTGTTCGAACAGACGCAGGTGCCGATGATCGGGCTGGTGGAGAATATGGCGGGCTATGCCTGCCCCCATTGCGGCGAACTGTCGGACCCCTTCGGCCAGGGCGGCGCGGAAGCCGCCGCCGGGGAGATGGGCATGCCCTTCCTCGGCCGGATACCGCTCGCCATCGACATTCGCCGCCGGTCCGACGCTGGCGATCCCCCGGCAGCGGGCGACGACGCGCACGGCGCGCCCTTCCGCGCCATTGCGGAGAAGGTGGCCGCATGGTTGCGGGACGGGCGCTGAAATTCTTCCCCATCCCGCCTTTCGTCACCCCAGCCTCTTCTTCCCTATCCCAGCCTATTCTCTCGTCATCCCAGCGAAAGCTGGGATCTCGTGAGGCTAAGCCGCGCCCTATCGCCTGAGATCCCAGCCTCCGCTGGGATGACGGGGTTGGCGGCAAGGCTGCACGACCGAACAGCAGGACAGCCCATCCCCCAATCGTCATGCTGAACTCGTTTCAGCATGACGGAGGAAGGGGCGTAGGGTCCAGCCACCCCTGCACGCACCCCGCGCCATCATGTCGATGGAACGGCTTGCGCCCCTCCCGCGTCCTTCCCATGTCCCAGCAACAGGAAGGACCGCCCCATGCCGCTTACCGCCGATCAGGATATCGCCGATCTGCTGAACGAAACCCGCACCATCGCTCTTGTCGGCATCTCCGACCGGCCCGATCGGCCAAGCTATGGCGTGATGAAGACCCTTCAGGACCATGGCTATCGCGTGCTGCCGGTCAATCCGCAGATTGCGGGCGAGCATGTGCATGGCGAGTTCGTCTGGGCCAGACTGTCCGACATCGGCGTGCCCATCGACATGGTCGACATCTTCCGCCGCAGCGAGGCGGCGGGCGAAGCGGTGGACGACGCCATAGCGGCGGGCGCGAAGGCGGTCTGGATGCAGTTGGCCGTGGTGAACGAAGCCGCCGCCGCCCGCGCCGAGGCGGCAGGATTGAAGGTCGTCATGGACCGCTGCCCCGCGATAGAGATACGCCGCCTCCGGCTTGAGCCGGTCGGCTCGCAATAGGGCTTTCCAGAGCTTCCGCGCCTCTTTATCAGCGGTCTCATGGGGCGCGCACCGCGGAAGCAGGGTCAGCAGACGGAAAGGGGCTTGAACCGGCGCGCGCTGCTGGTCGGCGGCGGCGCGACGGCGGGCCTGCTGCTGGCATGGGCGGTCTGGCCCCGCGCCTACCGCGCCAACCTCAACACCGCGCCGGGCGAAACCGCCTTCAACGCCTTCCTCAAGATCGACCGGGCGGGACAGGTCATCGTCGTCGTGCCGCAGACGGAGATGGGGCAGGGGGTCTCGACGCTCCTGCCGCAGATCTTGGCTGACGAGCTGGGCGCCGACTGGCGCACCATAGGCGTGCAGAGCGCGCCCATCGGCCCGCTCTACGCCAATATCCTGCTCGCCCGCCAATGGCTGGTCAATGACTGGAGCAGGCTGGCAGGCGATGCGGGCGAATGGACCATTGATCAATATGCCATCCGCCGCGCCCTGATGCTGACCGGGGCTGGCACCTCGGTCCCGATGTTCCACCAGGCCTATCGGGAGGCGGGCGCGGCGGCGCGGGTGCTGCTGTGCAAGGCGGCGGCGGCGCGATGGGACGTGGCGTGGGAAAGCTGCGACATCAAGGACGGCATCGTCTCCGACGGCGGAAAGCGCACGCTGAAACTGGGCGAAGTGGTGGAGGATGCCGCGACATTCGACCTGCCCGATATATTGCCTTTCCGCCAGGCGGAGGTGGACCGGCTGGCGGGGCAGGATCTTCCCCGGCTCGACACCCCGTCCAAGATCGACGGCAGTCATAATTTCGCCGCCGACATCCGCCTGCCCGACATGGTCTTCGCTTCCATCCGGCAGGGTCCGATCGGGGACGCCGTCCTGAAAAGCGTCAATGAGGGCGCGGCGAAATCCGTCACCGGCTTCCTGAAGCTGGTGCGGCGGGAACGCTGGGTCGCGGCGGTCGCCAGCAACTGGTGGGCGGCGAACAAGGCGCTGGATCTGGCCGACCCCGTCTTCGCGCTTTCCGGCACGCCGGTGGGCAGCGCCGGTATCGAGGCGGCGCTGGAGCAGGCCTTTGCCGACTCCTCGGGCGAGCGGCTCTATGCGCGGGGCGATCCGCAATCGCTGTTCGAGGATGCGACCGTCCTCGCCAGCGAATATCGGGTGCGGCCGGGCCTGCATCTGGCGATGGAGCCGATGTGCGCCACCGCCCGGATCGGCGAGGACGGCGCGGAGGTGTGGATGGCGACGCAGGCGCCCGGCCTGGCCCGCGCCGCCATCGCCAGGGCGCTGGACCTGCCGGCGGAGGCAGTGACGCTCTATCCGCTGCATGCCGGCGGGGGCCATGGCCGCCGCATGGATTTCGAGGCAGGGGTGCAGGCCGCGCTCCTCTCCCGCGAGATGGGGCGGCCAGTGCAACTGCTCTGGTCCCGGCTGGAGGATGTGATCCAGGACCGACCCAGCGCCCCCGCCCATGCGCGCATGGCTGGCAAGCTGGGCCGCAACGGCGCGGTAGAGGGCTGGTCCGCGAAGGTCGCCGCCCCCTCCGCCCTGACCCAGACATGGGCGCGCATCGCCCATGGCAAGCTGCCGCACGAAGCAAGCGCCGATGCATCGGGCACCTCCACCCGGCTGGCGGTGGCGGGCATGGATTTGCCTTATTCGGTGCCCAACTGGGCTGTCGACCATTTCCCCGCCGATGTCGGCCTGCCGCTGGGCTTCGCGCGCGGCAATGCGAATCTGCACGGGGCGTTCTTCACCGAAAGTTTCATGGACGAACTGGCCCACCAGGCGCAGATGGAGGCGATGTCCTTTCGTATCCAGATGCTGGGCGGCAATCCCCGGCTGGCGCATTGCCTGACCACCGTGGGCGCCATGGGCGGCTGGCAGGGCGGCATAGAGGGAAGCGGGCAGGGGCTGGCGGCGCATGTGATGAACGGCGCCTTCATCGCTGTCATGGTGGAGGCGGGCGTGGACGAGGGCAAGCTCCAGGTCTCGCGGATCGTCGCCGCCGTCGACGGCGGGGAACAGGTCAATCCCGACATCGCCCGGCAACAGGTGGAAAGCGGCCTGATCCACGGCCTGGCATTCGCCATGGGGGCGTCCGTCCCCTATGCGAAGGGCATGCCGACACGGGCGATATTGGGCCGGATGGGCCTGCCTCGGCTGGGCGATGTGGGGGACGTGACCGTCGAACTGATCCGCAGCACCGCGCCGCCCGCTGGCCTCACCGACCTGGGCGCGCCCGTGGTCGCGCCCGCGGTGGCCAATGCCCTGTTCACCACCACCGGGCGGCGGTTCCGCAGCCTGCCCCTGCTGATGGAAGGATGAGGGACTTGGGCAAGGTCGGCCTGCTGGTCATCAATCTGGGCACGCCGGACGGGCCGGACCCGGCGTCGGTGCGGCGCTATCTGGCCGAATTCCTGTCCGATCCCCGCGTGGTGGAGATACCGCAACTCCTGTGGCAGCCGATCCTGCGCGGCCCGATCCTGCTGACCCGGCCGAAGAAATCGGCCCATGCCTATCGGCAGGTGTGGATGAAGGACGGGTCGCCGCTCGCCGTCTACACCCGCGACACGGCGCGGGGATTGCAGGACAGGCTGGGCCCCGAGGTGATGGTCGACTGGGCCATGCGCTACGGCAATCCGGCCATCGGCACGCGGCTGGCGGCGATGATCGCGGCGGGGTGCGACCGCATATTGCTGGCGCCGCTCTATCCCCAATATTGCGCGGCGACGACGGCGACCGCGCTGGACGCCGCCTATGCCGCGCTGGGCAGGATGCGGGCGCAACCGGCGATCCGCACCCTGCCGCCCTATCATGCCGATCCCGCCTATATAGAGGCGCTGCGCGCATCGACGCAGGCGCAATTGGACGCGCTGGACTTCGCGCCGGACCTGCTGATCGCCAGCTTCCACGGCATGCCGGAGAGGACGCGGCAATTGGGCGATCCTTATCGCGATCAGTGCGTCGAAAGCGCGCGCCTGCTGGGCGAGGCGCTGGGGCGGGAGGTGCGGGTCACGTTCCAATCGCGTTTCGGCCCGGCGAAATGGCTGGGTCCGGCGACCGATGCGGTGCTGCGGCAACTGCCATCCGAAAATGTCCGGAACATTGCTGTCCTCACTCCCGGATTCTCGGCGGACTGCCTGGAAACCCTGGAGGAAATCGCCATTCGCGGCAAGGAGGATTTTATCGCTTCCGGCGGTAATAATTTTGTCCATTTGAGTTGTTTGAACGCGTCTCAGGACGCTATGAATCTGTATGAGAGTCTGGCCCGTCGCGAACTGGCCGGTTGGCTGGAGAGGTAAGTTTCGTCCCGTCATTTTTCTTTGAGGAGAGCCATCATGAGCAAGGTTGCAGTCGTCACGGGCGGAACACGTGGAATTGGCGAGGCAATCAGCCTGGCGCTCAAGGACATGGGGTTCGCGGTCGCCGCAAACTATGCCGGCAACGACGCCAAGGCGCAGGCCTTTTCCGAGAAGACCGGCATAGCGTCGTTCAAATGGGACGTGGGCGATCACCAGGCCTGCCTGGACGGCTGCGCGCAGGTGGTCGAAGCCCTGGGGCCGATCGACGTGGTGGTCAACAATGCAGGCATCACGCGCGACGGCGTGCTGGCGAAGATGAGCTTCGACGACTGGAACGAGGTGATGCGCATCAACCTTGGCGGCTGCTTCAACATGGCGAAGGCGACCTTCGGCGGAATGCGGGAGCGCGGCTGGGGCCGTTTCGTCAATATCGGATCGATCAACGGGCAGGCGGGCCAATATGGCCAGGTCAACTATGCCGCCGCCAAGTCCGGCATTCACGGTTTCACCAAGGCGCTGGCGCAGGAAGGCGCGAAATATGGCGTTACCGTCAACGCCATCGCGCCGGGCTATATCGACACCGACATGGTCGCCGCCGTTCCCCCCGCCGTGCTGGAAAAGATCGTCGCCAAGATTCCGGTCGGTCGCCTGGGCCATGCCGATGAAATCGCGCGCGGCGTCGCCTTCTTCTGCAGCGAGGATGGCGGCTTCGTGACCGGCAGCACGCTGTCGATCAATGGCGGCCAGCACATGTACTGATGGCAGGCGAGGGGCCTTCCCATGACGCTTCGGCGCCGGCGGCATCGCCCTTCGCTCCGCCGGTCAAGCGCAGCGTGACGATTGCGGGCCATCAGACCGCGATCAGCCTTGAACCGATATTCTGGCAAGCCCTCCGCGCGGCCGCCGCGCGGGAGGGCTTGCCGATCAACGCCCTGATCGCGCGCATCGACGTGGCGCGCATGGCGACGGCCGCGCCGCCCAATCTGGCGAGCGCGATAAGATGCTGGCTTTTCGTCGGCGCTATACGATCATAAAATAATAATTAGTCGCAATAGCGTTGACTCTGCGAACAAGTCGCAATAGCAGGCCCCTCAAGGTTCAAGAAAGGGGTTCTTTTTCCATGTCCAAAGCACTGTCACGACCTTCCTTCCTGGCGCTGGGTTGCGTCGGCGCGATCGCCTTCGCCACATCCGCCCAGGCGCAGGACGCCGCGCAGGGCGCCAAGCTCGGCGGAATGACGGTCACCGACACGGCGATCGACGAATCTCCGATCAAGGTCGAGAAGGCTGAATCGCCCAAATATACCCGGCCGTTGCTCGATACGCCGCAGACCATCACCGTGATCGGCAAGGAAACCATCCGGCAGCAGAACCTGCTGACGCTGCGCGAAGTGCTGTCGACCGTTCCCGGCATCACCTTCGGCGCGGGGGAGGGCGGCTTCGGCTATGGCGATCGCATCATCCTGCGCGGGCAGGACGCGAAGAACGACGTCACGGTCGACGGCGTGCGGTCCGGCGCGTTCCTGAACCGCAACGAAGTCTATAATATCGAACAGGTCGAAGTCACCAATGGCGCCAATTCGGTGATGAACGGCGGCGGTTCCGTCGCCGGGACGATCAACCTGGTGACGAAGCGTCCGCTGGCCGACGACAACACGATCCTCAACGCCGGGATCGGCACGGACAATTATTATCGCGCGACTATCGATGCGAACAAGCGCGTCAACGACCTGATCGCCGTTCGCCTCAATGCCGTCTATCATCGCAACGACGTGCCGGGCCGCGATGTCGAGGACTATGAGCGCTGGGGCGTTGCGCCCGCGATCACCATCGGCATCGACAGCCCGACCAGCCTGACGCTGCAGGGCGAATATCTCGACGACAAGGCGATGCCGCAATATGGCATCCGCTACTTCCCGGCTCTGGGCGGCATCGTGGACCAGTTCGACCGTTCGGGCTATTACGGCTTCGCCAATCTCGACCGTCAGGACAGCAAGACCAAGTCGTTGCAGGCGATATTCAGCCATGCCTTCAGCGACACGGTCAAGGTCCGCAACCTGACGCGTTACGAACATATCCGCCAGGACACGGTGACCAGCCAGCCGAACGGCGTCTTCTGCCTCGACAACGGCACGGCGAGCGGCTTCAATCCCGATACCGGCGGCGCTTGCACCCAGCGCATCGGCACCACCGCCGCCGGCGAGACGCTCACCATCCCGGTCGGCTATTACCTGCCGATCGGCGGTCGCGGCAACCAGCGCTTCATCACCAATGAAACCGCCTATAACCAGATCGACCTCAGCGCCGATTTCGACACCGGGGGCATCGGCCATACGCTGGTCGTCGGCGGCTCGGCCCTGTGGGAGCGCTACGACCAGTTGCAGGGCAGCCTGGGCCGTACCGCCAACGGCTTCGATCCCTATGCCGCGCCCTTCACCACGCCGACCACTGGCGCCAGCGCCGCCAATCCGGCCTATAATGCCGCCGCCAGCCTTGGTTTCTACCTGCCGCTGGTGAACATCGCCGATCCGTCTGCGGGCATCGTCGGCCCGGCCGCCACTACCGGCCTGCCCCGCGTCTATGGCAGCAACAATTATGTCGGTCCCGTCAACTTCATCCTCGGCACGCATAATGTCGGGGAGCAGACCAGCTACGCCGCCTATCTGTTCGACACGATGAAGTTCACCGACTGGTTCGAGATCAACGGCGGCATCCGTTATGAGAAGGTCAAGGGCTTCAACCGCACCTTCACCTACAACACGACCGGCGGCTCGGCGCAGCTTGGCCAGATCAGCACGGTGGGCAATCGCCTGGAGGTGGACGACAATCTCTTCTCCTTCCGCGTCGGCGCGGTCGTGAAGCCGACGCCGGACACCAGCCTTTATGTCGCTTTCGGCAACTCCAAGCTGCCGTCCAAATCGTCGGTCGACGGAAGCTGCACCGCGGACAATGTCGCGGGCGGCAGCGGCACCTGCAATGTCAGGCCCGAAACCACGAAGAATTACGAGATCGGCGCCAAGGCCGACCTGTTCGACAAGCAATTGCTGCTGACCCTGGCGCTGTTCCGCAACGACCGCAATCAGATCAAGGTGGTGTCGGGCGATCCGCTCCTGCCCGATCAGGCAACGGACGGCCACCAGCGGGTGGAGGGCGTGTCCTTCGGCGCGTCGGGCAACATCACCAGCAACTGGACGATTTCGGCCAATTACATGTACCTCAAGAGCAAGATCAAGCAGGGGGTTTCCGACTATTGCCTCGCCCATCCGGGCGCGACCGACCCGGCCGCCGGCACATGCGCCAACAGCACGACCTTCCTTGATCCGACGGCCGGTTACTCGCTGACCAATACCCCGAAGCATTCGGGCAGCCTGTTCACGACCTACCGCTTCGGCTTCGGCCTGGAACTGGGCTATGGCCTGACCTATCAGGGCAGCTTCCTGCTGAACCAGCCGTCGCTCGCCCAACTGGTCGCCAACAGCTATGTCGGTTATCGCGTGCCGAGCTACACCATCCACCGCTTCATGGCCTCCTACCCGATCACGGAGAATCTGACGGCGCAGGTGAATGTGCAGAACTTCACCAATGAGAAATATGTGACCACGGTGCGCAACAACACCAATAATAGCTGGGCGCAGCCCGCCCCGACCCGGTCGGCGGTGTTCAGCCTCAACTATATGTTCTGACCGATCCCTATCCCCCGGCACTCGTCCCTTGCCGGGGGAAACGGGCGGGCGGCGATGCACTCCTATCCTCCTCGGGTCGCCGCCCGTCCGGTCCCTTCGCAAAGATGCGATTGAGTAGCATTAGGATTCGCGTTATGGACGGGCTTCGCCTGCACGGCGGCAAAGGGGATCTGGCATGCTTCGCGTAGCGGATAGATTTGTTGAAGAGGTGGAGGATGACGCTATCGTCGCGCCGCCCGCCGCCCCGCCTTCCATCCCCAGCGCCCCCTTCCGCCCTGAAGCTGCTCCGGCCCGTTATGGCGCGCGGCGCGGACTGAACTACCCGGCGGTCCTTGTCATCGTCCTGCTTCATGCCGTCCTGATCGCCGCGCTCGTCCAGGCCCGGCATCATGTGCAGCGCGTGCGGGAGGCGCGCCTCTCGGTCGTGAACCTCATGCCGCCTCCGCCCCCGCCCCCTTCCGCGGAGGCGCCGCCCCCGCCCCCGCAGGCCGAGGTCGTCGCCCCGCCGCCATTGGTGAAGTTGCCCCAGCCGCCGGCGCCGACAGTGGCGACCACGCCGGACATCGCGCCTCCTGCGCCGCCTGCTCCCCCCGTCACGGTTTCCGCGCCGCCCGCGCCGCCCGCAGCATCCATGGGATCGAGCGTCGTCCAGGGCGGCGACCTGGGCGCGCAGATGATCGCCGGCAAGCCGCCCCGCTATCCGGTGGAAAGCCGTCGCAAGCGCGAGCAGGGGACGGTCGTCCTCGCGCTGACGCTGGGTCTGGACGGCGCGGTGGAGAGCCTGTCCATCGCCCGGAGCAGCGGTTTTCCCCGGCTGGACAATGCGGCGCGCGACGCGGTGCGCGGCTGGCGCTGGAGGCCCGTGATGCGCGACGGCCAGGCCGTCCGGGTCAAGGGCGTGGTCGAGATTCCCTTCGTCCTGCGCAGCGGGACGGAATGATGGACATGGCCTGTTTCCGCTCATCGCCATGCTGACCGTCATTCCCGAATTGCTGGATGCCGATGCGGTGCGTCGCCTGCGCGACCTGATCGACGCCGCGCAGTGGGTGGACGGCAATGTCACCTCCGGCCATCAATCGGCGCTGGCCAAGCGCAACCTGCAACTGCCGGAGGATTGCGCCGAAGCGAAGCAGGCGGGGCAGATCGTGCTCGACGGCCTCCGCCGCTCGCCCCTGTTCATCGCCGCCGCGCTGCCGCTGAAGATATTTCCGCCGCTGTTCAACAGCTATGCGGGCGGGCAGGCCTTCGGCACCCATGTCGACAATGCAGTGCGGATCCAGGCGGGCACGGGCTTTCGCGTGCGGTCCGACCTGTCGATCACCGTCTTCCTGGAAGAACCCGATCGTTATGACGGCGGCGAACTGACGGTCGAGACCAATTTCGGCGTGCAGCAGGTGAAGCTGCCCGCGGGTCATGCGGTGCTCTATCCGTCATCGTCGCTGCACAGGGTGGAGCCGGTGACGCGGGGACGGCGCGTGGCGAGCTTCTTCTGGCTCCAGTCCATGGTGCGGGACGACGCGGCGCGGCAGATGCTGTTCGATCTGGACAGCAGCGTTCAGGCGCTGGCGGGCGAACTGGGGCATGACGATGCGCAGGTCATCCGCTTGACGGGCGTGTATCATAATCTTCTGCGGCGGTGGGCGGACGCCTGACGCGATGCGCAATGGCCGACAGCGGCCGCGCAAGCCGTGCCTGCTCCCCGCTGCTGCTCCTTTCGCGAGCGGTGCCCCCGCAAAAAAGGCCCGCATCCGTAGTTGAAGTGGCCGCTTCCCCTCCATTCGCCAAAGGTTTAAAGGCGGCGTCATGAACGATCTAACCCTTCCCTCCGCGCCCGCCGAAGCCAAGGCGCAAAGCTGGAAAGTGACCTTCCCCTGCACCCGCGCCGAGGCCGAGGCGCTGGATGGCGACATCGCCGCCTTTGCCCTGATGGATCGGCCGCCCGTGCTGATGACCAGCGAAGCGGAGCCTGATAATGAGCAGAGCTGGCGGCTGGACGCCTATTTCGAAGGCCAGCCCGGCCCCGCCGCGATCCGGCTGCTCCGCTCGCTCGTCCCCAGCGCCGCCGGCATCAAGCCGGTGATCGAGCAATTGCCCGATGAGGATTGGGTGACGTTGAGCCAGCAGGGGCTGGAACCCGTCACCGCCGGTCGCTTCCACGTCCGCAACCTGGCCGGCGATCCTGCGGCGCCCGGCCACGTCAATTTCCTAATCGAGGCGAGCCGCGCCTTCGGCACGGGCCAGCATGAAACCACGGCGGGCTGCCTGATCATGCTCGACCGCATGCGGCGCGTCGGCATGCGTTTCGGCAATGTCGCGGACATCGGCACGGGCACCGGCCTGCTTGCCTTCGCCGCGCTGCACCTTTGGCCGCGGGCCTATGCGACCGCGTCGGACATCGACCCCGTGGCGGTCGAGATCAGCGCCGCCAACGCCGTGGCCAACGGCGTTGCGACGGGCAAGGGGCAGGGGCAGCTTGCGCTCTACACCGCCGCCGGCGCGGATCACCCGGCGATTGCGACGCGCGCGCCCTATGACCTGCTGATCGCCAATATCCTGGCCGGTCCGCTGATCGAACTCGCCCCGTCGCTTTGCGCGCTGGTGGAGGAAGGCGGCATCATCCTGCTTGCTGGGCTGCTCCGGGAACAGGCCGATGCGGTGCTCGCCGCCTATCGCGCCCAGGGGATGCGCCTGGCCGAGCGAGCGGACCGGGGCGACTGGCCTACCCTCCGCCTGCGCAAGCGGCCCCGGATCGGCTGGAGGCGCCCGATCCGCATCGACGGCAATGCGCGTGGAGAAGCGCCCGGCTTCGGCAGTCTTTGATTTTCAACGCGGGGAATCGCTGCCCAAACGCTTGGCCACGGCCTCAGTTCGCGAATCCGGCGCCCAGCAGCAGCAGCAATTTCACGTCGATTGCGAAACCGTCCATCCGCCATGCCGCGATCCTGTCGTTGATGGCGTTCAGCGGCACGCGGTGGACCCGTATGTCCTCGCCCTCCACGCCGCCGCCTTCGCCGATTTTCATGAGGTCGTGGGCGCGGAACAGGCTGAAGCTCTCCGAAACCATGCCCGGCGAACTGTAATATTCGCCCAGATTTTCCAGCCGGCCGGGTCGGTAGCCGGTCTCCTCCTCCAGTTCGCGGGCGGCGGCGAGCATGGCTTCCTCGCCCTCGTCCTGGTCGCCCACCAGCCCGGCGGGCAGTTCGATGCAGCGGCGGCCCAGCGGCACGCGATATTGGTCGACCAGCAGCACATGCCGGCCATCCGCAGCCTCATCCACGGCCAGGATGACGGCGGCGCGGATGCCTCGCGCCCGGCCGACATATTCCCAGCGGCCCTGCCGCTTGGCGGTGATGAAGCGGCCCTCCCACATGATCTCCTCGGGGGAGGTTCCGTCCTGTTCGCTCATAATTCGATCAACCTGTCGGGCAGTTCATTGGGATTGTCGCCGGTTGCCGGGAAATGCTCGGCCAATACGCGGCCGACCTGCCGCACCGCCTCCGCCATGCCTTGGGCGGCGCGGCCTTCGCGCACGCCGTCGATCAGCGCCGCCATGGCCTCGCCCCAGACCTCTGGCGCGACCCTTTCGTTGATCGCCGCATCCGCGACCAGTTCCGCCCGATGTTCGTCCAGCGAGAGGTAGATGAGCACGCCGGTCCGACCCCGCGTGCGCCCCTGGGCGACGGCGCGGAACAGGGTGATGGCGCGGCGGCGCACGCGGCGGGCCTTGGTGGCTTTCGGGGTCAGGGCCATGCGCAGCGGCATCCAGGCGAGCGCGTAGCGGACGACGAGGAATTTGAGGATCAGCAGGCCCAGCAGGACCGTCAACAGCTTCCAATCCTCGATCTCATGCTCCCAGCTTTGCAGCAACCAGGAACAGAGGCGGCGGAAATGCTGCGGGAATGCCGCCGCCGCTGACAGGGCCAGGAACGCCGCGCCGATGGCCCAGTGCAGCCCGGCGTCATGATAGGCGTCCGACCGGCGGGCGACGATGGTGACGATTTCGCCATCGGTCGCTTTCTCCGCTTCGGCCACGGCAGCGGTCACGCGGTCGTGATCGGCTTCGTTCATGATCAGGCGCATCACCAGTCCCCCGAAGCGCCGCCGCCGCCGAAGCTGCCGCCGCCGCCGGAAAAGCCGCCGCCACCGCCGCCCCAGCCGCCACCGCCCCAGCCCGATCCACCGCCGCCGCCCCAGCCGGAATCGCCCGGTCCCCAGAGGATGATCGGTCCCGATCCACCCCGATAGCGTCGCCCCTTGCCCCGTCCGGAAAGCATGGCGATGACGATGATCGCGACGATGATGAGCCAGAATATCGCCATGAATGTCCCGCCATCGTCCGACGCGTCGCGCGCCTTTGCCTCGGCCTGCGCCGCAAGCGCCCTGGCCTCGTCCGGCGGCAGGGTCAGCAGCTTGCCGATCGCGTCCACGCCCGCATCGATGCCGCCGGGCAAGTCGCCCGCCTTGAACCGGGGCGTGATGGCGTTGCGGATGATCTGGGACGACAGGGCGTCGGTCATGATGCCTTCCAGGCCGTAGCCGACCTCGATCCGCACCTTGCGTTCGTTAGGTGCGACGATCAGCAGCGCGCCCTCATTCTTTTCCTTGTCGCCGATCCCCCAGGCGCGGCCGAGCCGGTAGCCATAATCGGATATGTCATAGCCCTGAAGGTCGGGCAGGGTCGCTACCACCAATTGCCGTCCGCTCTGCCGTTCCAGCGCCGCGAGCTTGTCGGTCAGCGCCTGTTCCTGTTGCGAGGAGAGCAGGGCGGCGTCGTCCACCACCCGGCCGGTCAGCTTGGGGAAGGTCTGGGCCTGTGCGGAAGGCGCGATTCCCGTCACTCCCGCCGCGGGCATGAAAACCAGCAGCGCGAGGATCAGGAACAGGCGGCGGAGCATCACCGGATCAGTTGCCGAAATCGACCTTCGGCGCTTCTTCCGCGCCGGGCGTGGTGGCCTGGAACGGGGTCATCGGCTTGGCGCCATGGATGATCTTCGCGCCGATCGCGTCGGGGAAGGTGCGGATGCGAGTATTATAGGCGCGCACCGCTTCATTATAGTCGCGGATGGCGACGGCGATGCGGTTCTCCGTCCCTTCCAGTTGCGACTGGAGGTCGAGGAAATTCTGATTGGCCTTGAGGTCCGGATAGGCTTCGACCGAGGCGAGCAGGCGGCCCAGCCCCTGGCTCAGTTGCGCCTGGGCCTGCTGGAACTGCTGCACCTTGGCGGGATCGGACAGATCATCGGCATTGACCTGGACGGAGGTCGCCCTGGCGCGGGCCTCCGTCACCCTGACCAGCGTGTCCTGCTCCTGCTTGCCAGCGGCCTTCACCGTGGCGACGAGATTGCCGACCAGATTGGCGCGGCGTTGATATTGCGCCTGCACGTCGGCCCATTTGGCCTTGGCGACCTCCTCGGCGGCGGGGACGCTGTTGATGCCGCAGGCGCTGAGCGCAAAGGCGCCCATCAGCGGCAGAAGGAACAGGCGGAACTGGCGCAGGATCGTCATGGAACATCCTCAGGCTTTGTTTCGTGTGAGGAAATAGGCGGTTGTCGAAGCCTTCGCAACGGCTCATGCTGTCAATATCGCTATCAGGACAAGGGGTTCCCCATGGGGCTGATTTCCGAATTCAAGACTTTCATCAATCGCGGCAACGTCATGGATCTGGCCGTGGGCGTGATCATCGGCGGGGCTTTCGCCACCATCACCAAGTCGCTGACGGATGACCTCATCATGCCGGTCGTCGGCTATATTTTCGGGGGCGCCGATTTTTCCGGCTATTTCATCCGGCTGGGCGAGATTCCCGCCGGGTTCAAGGGGAATCCGGACAGCTATGCCGACTTGAAAGCGGCCAATGTCGCCATGTTCGGCTGGGGCGAATTCCTGACCGTGTTCGTCAATTTCCTGATCCTGGCCTTCATCATCTTCCTGCTGGTCAAGGCGGTGAACAAGCTGATGCCCAAGCCTGAGGAAGGCCCCGCCGCAACGCCGGAGGACGTGCTGCTGCTGCGCGAAATCCGCGATTCCCTTAAAAAATAAGTCGTTTCCGCGACGAAAGGAGCGTGCGGCGGGAACCATCCTTCGCGCGACCAGTTGATGGGCGTCAGGGTTCCGGGCTTCCGGCACCCTTGCCGAATGACGTCAGCCCATGGGGGCGCAACAGGAGAAAACGCCGTGAAAACCATCGTATCAGTCCTTGGCCTTGCCAGCCTGATCGCGCTTGCTGCGTGCGATTCCAAGCAGGAGAACAAGGTCGAGAACGCGTATGAGAATCAGGCGGACGCCATCGACAACCAGGCCGACAATATGGAAGCGATGGCCGATAATCTGAGCGGCAATGCCGAAGCCGCCGCCGAAAATGCCGCGGACGCGCTGGAAAACAAGGCGGACGCCACTCGCGAAGCTGGCGAGAAGGCGGGCGATTCGGTTGAGAAGCGCGAGGCGCAATAGAGCATCGCGCTCCAGGTTCAGCGCCGCTAATCGAGCCGCAAGGGGCGTCGCGACTGCCGGTCGCGGCGTCCCTTTTTCCTTTCGCGGTTTCACGGTCGCTGTCTTTAACGGGGATTTAACCACAGCCGCGCCATGGTCCGCGCCTATCCATGAGGCGGTGGAATGGACGAGCTACTCCAGGAATTCATATCGGAAACGCAGGAAACGCTGGAGGCGCTGGCTGGAGAGGTCGTCGCCTGGGAAGCCGATCCCGCCGACCGGGACCGGCTGGACGCCATTTTCCGCTTTTTCCATACGGTGAAGGGAAGCTGCGGCTTCCTGAACCTGCCGCGCTTCGAACGGCTGAGCCACGCGGCCGAGGATGTGTTGTCGGAAATCCGGGCGGGCAAGCGGATCGCCGACCCGGCCACAGTCAGCGCCGTTCTGGGCATCATGGACCGCATCGCGGAACTGGCGGAGGCGGTGGCCATCGGTGCCGCCCTGCCGCAGGAGAATGACGATTATCTGATCGCCGCGCTGACCGGCAGGCTGGTCGCGGCGGAGGTTGCCGGGCCGGATGAGAATGAGTCACTGACGGCGGCCGTCGCGGTGGCGAGGGCTTCGGGCGGGCAGGCGGCGCCGCGCACCATCCGCCTGCCGCTGTCGCTGATCGACCAGTTGATGAACGGCGTGTCCGACATGGTGCTGGCCCGCAACGAGCTGTCGCGCAAGCTGCGCGAACGGTCGGGCGATCCGGAGCTGGAGAGCGCCTTCGAACGGCTGTCGACCTGCGTGGCGGACATGCGCGACGCCATTTCCAAGACGCGGATGCAACGCGTCGACCGGCTGTTCACCGCCATCCCGCGCATGGTGCGCGACCTGGGCCGGGATCTGGGCAAGCGCATCGACCTCAGCCTGGAGGGCGGCGATGTCGAGATGGACCGGGAAATGGTCGAGATGGTCGTCGATCCGCTCACCCATATCGTCCGCAACAGCATCGACCATGGCATAGAGACGCCGGAAAAGCGCCGCGCATTGGGCAAGCCCGAAGCGGGCCGGCTGCGGCTGGAGGCGCGCCAGTCGGGCAACCAGATCGTCATAGAGATTTCCGACGACGGGCATGGGATCGACACCGGACGGCTGGTCGACAAGGCTATTGCTGCGGGCCGCCTGACGCCCGAAGCGGCGGCGCGGATGAGCGAGGCGGAGAAGCTCGACCTGATCTTCCACCCCGGCCTTTCGACCGCCAACCAGGTCACGGCCATTTCCGGGCGCGGCGTCGGCATGGACGTGGTGCGCGCCAATGTGGAGCGGATCGGCGGCGTCATCGCGCTCGACAACCGGCCCGGCTGCGGATTGACCATCACCCTTCGGGTGCCGCTGACGCTGACCATCATTCCGGGATTGATCGTGCGGGCCGGCGACCTGCATTTCGCCATTCCCCGCGCCGCCGTCGTGGAAATCCTGCACGACAACAATGAGACGCTGAACATCGCGCAGGTGGGCGGCGCCAAGATCGCGACGATCCGTTCCGTCCGCCATTCGATGATCGATCTGGAGGATGTGCTGGGCATGGAGCGCGTCGCGCAGCCGGGGCCGCGCGCCGTGATGGTCGTGCGCTCCGCGACCGGCGTGCCGTTCGCCATGGGCGTGTCGGCGGTGGAAAATCACGAGGAACTCGTGATCCGTCCCGCATCGCCGCTGGTGATGGCGTCGGGCGTCTATGCCGGCATGACCCTGCCCGACAATGGCAAGCCGATGCTGTTGCTGGATGCGGCGGGCCTCGCCAATGCGGCGCGCCTGCCCAATATCGTCGACGATCATGCGGCGCGTCGGGCCGGAGAGGGCGAGGAGGCGCAGGGCGTCGTCGAGATGGTTCCCGCCTTGCGGTTCGAGGAATATTCGGGCGAGCGTCGATTGCTGAAGCTGTCGCTGATCGAGCGGGTCGAGGACATCGACGCCCGGCTGTTCGGCCGGTCGGGCGGTTGCGGCTTCGTGCGCCTGGACGGACGGCTGGTGCCGGTCGCCAACGGTCATCACGCCTTTTCCGAGGAGAAGGTCGCAGCGCTTCGCCTGCGCGACGGTGCGCGGGAGGCCTGCTATCCGGTCGCCGCGGTGCTCGACATCGTGGAAATGCCCGCCGTGCCGGACATGGTCGCAATGCATGGCCTGTTGAGCGGCGTCGCGGTGATCGACGGCGAGCATCTGGAGGTGATCAATCCCTTCGCCCTGTTCGCCGCCCTGCCGGACGAGCCGATCGCCGAGCGGAGCAGCGGCCGCTGCCTGCTGGCCGACAGCGAGGATGGCTGGACCCGCGAGATATTGGCGCCGCTGCTTCGACAGGCCGGGCATGAGGTGGTGATGGGCCTGCCCGCCGACGAAGCGGTCGACCCGCAGGACGTGGTGCTGTTCACCGGATCGGACGCGTCGCAGGCCGGCGAACTGCTGGGCTGCCGCATCGTCCATCTGCGCGCCACGCCCCGGCCCGCCGGTCCGCAGGACAGCAGCATCTATCGTTACGATCAGGACGCGCTGATGGCCGCGCTCTCCGGATCGCAGCGGTAGGAAGGGAGAATGGCCGCATGAACCAGCTTTACCTTTTCGCCACGCTGGCGGGCACGAGGATCGCCGTCCAGACCCGGGAGGTCGAGGCGGTGGTCAAGCTGACCGACATCTCGCCGGTGCCGGGCATGGGCGCGCATGTCGCGGGCCTTTCCGCGCTGCGCAGCCGGGTGCTGACCGTCATCGACGCCGCCGCGCTGGTGCGCGGGCTGCCGACGCCCGCGGAAAAACGCGGTTTCGCGATCATCGCCGACATCAGCGGCCACAGCTATGGACTGATGGTCGATGCCGTGCACGACATCTGCCAGGTGCCGGAGGGCGAATTGCCGCTGCGCGGCCAGCTGGATCCCGCCTGGGCTCCCTATGCCCGCGGCCTGGTGGAGCATGAGGGCCAGCCCTATCTGCTGGTGTCGCTGAGCGGCTTCATCGAGGGCGGCTCGCTCGCGCAGGCCGCATGACGATCTCGCACCGGCGTTTACCAAATCCTCGCCTTTGCCGGTTAAGGCCTGTGACCATGGGACGCAAAAAAAGGACGCATTATGAAAAACTGCCTGGTCGTCGATGATTCGAAGGTCATCCGCAAGGTTGCCCGCCACATATTGGAATCGCTCGACCTTTCGGTGAGCGAGGCGGTCGACGGCCGCGACGCCCTTACGCAATGCGAAACGTCCGTGCCGGATGTGGTCCTGCTGGACTGGAACATGCCGGTGATGAGCGGCATGGAATTCCTCCAGGCGCTGCCGGACGCCAATCTGGCCACGCGGCCCAAGATCATCTTCTGCACCACGGAAAACGGCATCGGCCATATCAAAGCCGCGGTGGAGGCAGGCGCGGACGAATATGTGATGAAGCCGTTTGACCGGGAAACGCTGGAAAGCAAGCTGACGATCGTCGGCGTGATCTAGCGCCGCGTTCGGGGTCGACCGATCTCCGCCGACCTTCCCGTCTTTTCCTTCAGCTCGCCTTTGTTCAGAAAGATTGCCTCCGATGACCGTTCACGTGCCGATCATGGCCAGCAGGGACGAGGACAGGGCGCTGCGCACCCTGATCGTCGACGATTCGGTCGTGGTCAGGACGGTCATAGAGCGGATTTTGAACGCCGACCGGCGATTTTCCGTCACGCACAAGACCAACAGCGCCGAACATGCGCTGGGCTATTTGCAGGACCATGAGGTCGACCTGATCCTGCTCGACATAGAGTTGCCGGGGCAAAGCGGCCTCATGGCGCTGCCAGCGATCCTGGGGATCAACCCCCGCGCCAAGGTCGTGATCCTGTCGGGCAATTGCGAGGAGGGGAGCGCCGCGGCGGTCGAGGCGCTGGCGCTGGGCGCGAGCGACATATTGGCCAAGCCGGGAAGCGGCAGCTTCGGCGAGCATTTCCCCCAGGCCCTGATCGACCGCCTGTTGCGCCTGTTCAGCGGCGCTGCGACCCCGGTCACGGTCCGGCCGCCGCTGCGGATCGATCCGGAACAGGCGGCCCAGCCGCTTGCCTGCCTGGGCATCGGCGCATCGACCGGCGGCATCCATGCCCTGGGACAGCTTTTCGCGGGGCTGGCCGCGCCGCTGGGCGTGCCGATCCTGCTGACCCAGCATCTGCCCGCCAGCTTCACCCATTATTTCGTCCAGCAACTGGGGCGCATGACGTTCCTGCGCGTCAAGGTGGCGGAACAGGGAGAGATGCTGGCCCCGGACATCGTCTATGTCGCGCCGGGCGACGCCAATCTCCAGCTTCGGCCGGGCCTTCACGGCCGGGTGTCGGTGGCGCTCAATCCGCAGCGCACGCCGACCGGCAACCTGCCCGGCGTCGACCCGATGTTCGCCAGCATGGCCCAGGCCTATGGCGCCGGCGCGGCGGGCGTGGTGCTGACCGGCATGGGGCGGGACGGGACGGCGGGCGCGCGCGACATCGTGGCGGCGGGCGGCTGGATCGTGGCGCAGGACGAAGCGAGCAGCGTGGTCTGGGGCATGCCCGGATCGATCGCCGGAGAAGGATTGAACTGCGCCCTGCTGGAACCCCATGCGATCATGGACTTCGTGGCGCGAAGAGGAAAGAACAGGAACTGATGGCATTGCCCCCTTCGGCCGACTCCCTCCCGTCCGGTTCCGCTTCGGCCGCTTCCATGGGCGGCGCGGCGCGCATCCTTTCCGGCCTGCTGGAGGCGCGCACCGGGCAGATCCTGTCCGAAAGCCGGGCCTGGCGGATGGAAACGGCGCTGAAGCCGGTGCTGCGCGCCCATGGACTGAGCGACATGGATGCGCTGGCGTCCCGCCTGATGGGGCGCAAGGACGCTACGCTGGAAAATGACGTGGTGAACGCGCTGCTCAACAATGAGAGCAGCTTCTTCCGCGACCTCCAGATCTTCGACATGATCCACCGCCATATCCTGCCGCGCATCCAAGGGCAGCGGTCGGACCGGATGTTGCGCATCTGGAGCGCGGGCTGTTCGACGGGGCAGGAGGTCTATTCGCTGGCGATCCAGCTTTGCAACGACATGGCGCGCTGGCGCGGCTGGCGCATCGAAATATTGGCGACCGACATCTCCACCGCGGCCATCGCCCAGGCGAAGGCGGGCATCTTCACGCAGATGGACGTGCAGCGGGGCCTGCCGGTGGGCGACCTGCTCAAATGGTTCGACCCCGCGGGCGACGACTGGCGCGCCAATGCGGCGCTGCGCCAGATGATCGATTTCCGCACCGACAATCTGTTCGACGCGCGCGCGCCAACGGGCGAATATGACCTGCTGCTCTGCCGCAACGTGTTGCTCTATTTCACGCCGGAACGCCGCCAGAGCGTGCTGCGCCTGCTGGCCCGGCACAGCCATGCGGGCTCCGTCCTGCTGCTCGGCGCGGGGGAGACGGTGATCGGGCATAGCGACGATTTCGTTCCCCATGCCGAATTTCGCGGCGGCTATGGACGCCGCGCCGCCGCCGCGACCCAGGCGGGCGGAGCGATGCGCCGGGCGGTCTGATCGCCCCGGCGGGAAAATGCCGCAGCCCGCTTGATTGGCCTGCCGCTGTCGGCCATGGTCTGTCCGCGCCCTCCAGGCGCTGACGGACGCATGCGAGTGACTGGCCCTTGGCGATGAACGACTTTCCGATGATCGACACGCCGTCGCCCAATTTCGACGAGCGCAGCCTGCCGATCTCCATGCTGGTGCTGCATTATACGGGAATGGTCGATGCGGCCACCGCGATCAACTGGCTCGCCAGCCCGGAATCCAAGGTTTCCGCCCATTATGTCGTGACGGAGGATGGGCAGGTCATCCGCATGGTCGATGAGGAAAAGCGCGCCTGGCATGCCGGACGGGCGCATTGGCGCGGCATCGACGACATCAATTCGGCCAGCATCGGCATAGAGATCGTCAATCCGGGCCATGAATGGGGCTATCGGCCCTTTCCGGACGCGCAGATGGGGTCGCTGATCCCGCTGATCCACCAGATCGTGCAGCGGCACAAGATCACGCGGGGCAACATCGTCGGGCATAGCGACGTCGCCCCGGCGCGCAAGCAGGATCCGGGCGAGCTTTTCCCCTGGGGGCAGTTGGCGCGGCTGCGGCTGGCCTTGCCGCGCCCGACCAAAAATTTGATGGACCCGCATTGGAGCGACGGCGGCTTCATGCTGGCGCTGGAGCGTTTCGGCTATGACATTGCAGAGCCGCAGGCGGCGGTGGTGGCGTTCCAGCGGCGCTTTCGCCCCGAACTGATCGACGGGATCATCGATGGAGAGTGCCGGGCGATCCTGCTGGCGCTGCTGCTGCCCAAGCCCCAGGGTGACGACTAAGCGGCGTGATGACTGAACGGGGATGACGGGCGTTGATGACGTGTGTATAGGCGCTTTTGCCAGAGGGCCGGGCGGCCGCGGCGTGGCGGGTAACTTCCACGGCGAGGAAAGTCCGGGCTCCACGAAATGACGGTGCCGGCTAACGGCCGGCTGGAGTGATCCAAGGGACAGTGCAACAGAAAGCAGGTCGCCCAAGGCTTCGGCCCCAAGACTTCGGTCGGGTGAAATTGAAAGGGTGCGGTAAGAGCGCACCGCGCCTGCGGCAACGCAAGGCGGCACGGTAAACCCCACCGGGAGCAAGACCGAATAGGGGCGGCGCGCAGTTTCGGCTGCTAGGCCAGTTTCGGCTGAGACCGCCCGGGTTGGTTGCTTGAGGGACGGAGCGATCCGTCCCCTAGAGGAATGGTCGCCACCCTTCGCAAGAGGGAGACAGAACCCGGCTTACAGGCCCTCTGGCATTTCGATCGGATGAACAGCCGGATTTCGGCTTTTGGCCATTTCCCGACATTCCGAATTTGTCCACTCTGCCTAGTTCTGCCGTTGGGAAATTTTTGCAGCGTCCGAACTGGGTTCCTGCCGGCGCAGGAACACGACGGCCCATATATTCTCACCCCAGCCCGAACTCCGCCCAGATGGGGAGATGGTCCGACGCCTTGCGGGCCGCCGCGCTTTCATGGACGCCGCAATCGACCAGTTTCAACCGCCCGCAATGCATGATCCGGTCGAGCCGCGCCACCGGGCGCCGCGCATGGAAGGACCGGCCGCAGGGCGCGAATCTGTAATGGCGGGCGAAATCGGCCAGGCATCCCCGTTCCGCGCTCCATTCGTTGAGGTCGCCCATCAGCACCGTCGGCATGGCGTCGCGTGAGGATGCGGCGTGGATCACCGCCGCGGCCTGCTTGCGCCGCCATAGCCCGGACAGGTCGAGATGCATGCCGAAGACGCGGAGGGACGCCTTGCCCAGCGTCACTTCCGCCATGGTCGCGCCGCGCGGCTCCAGGCAGGGGAGGTGCAGCACGTCGTGCGCGCCGATCTCCACATCCTTGCGCACCAATATCGCGTTGCCGTGCCAGCCCATCGAGTCCACATGCACGTTCAGCGGCACGGGCCGGTAGGGGCTGATGCTCTCCAGCAGCCAGGGTGGCAGCGCCGCCGAGCGCACGCCGAAGCGGCGGTCAGCCTCCTGCAACGCGATGATGTCCGCGTCCAGTTCGTTCAGCACGTCGATCACCCGCTCGGGAACCCGGCGGCGGTCGGTGCCTATGGCTTTGCGGATATTGTAGCTGGCGACGCGAACGGTCTTCATGGCGAAACAATGCGCCATGGCGCGCCCGGTTTCCATCGGAAGATGCAAAGAGCAATTGTGTTCCGCATATGTTCTGATATGCATGAGGCATGGCAAAAGCAAAGCGCAAATTCGTCTGTCAGCAATGCGGCACCGTTTCCGGCCGGTGGCAGGGGCAGTGCGACGATTGCGGCGAATGGAACAGCATCGTCGAGGAAGCGGCGGAGACGGTCTTTTCCGCCCGCCATGACCTGCATAGCGGGGGCAGGGCGCTGATGCTGGTGGGGTTGGACGACAAGGTGGAGCTGCCGCCGCGCACCACGACCGGGATCGCGGAGTTCGACCGGGCGCTGGGCGGCGGGATCGTTTCCGGTTCGGCCACGCTGATCGGCGGCGATCCCGGCATCGGCAAGTCGACGCTGCTGTTGCAGGCGGCCGCCCGCATCGCTTCGGCCGGGCACAGCGTCGCCTATATCAGCGGCGAGGAGGCGTCGGACCAGGTCCGGCTGCGTGCACAGCGCCTGGGCCTGGGCAATGCGCCGGTGCAGCTTGCCAGCGCCACTTCGGTGCGGGACATATTGACGACTTTGGGGGAGGGGGCGCCGCCCGCCCTGCTGATCATCGATTCGATCCAGACGATGCACAGCGACCTGATCGAGGGCGCGCCGGGCACGGTCAGCCAGGTGCGCGCTTCCAGCCAGGAACTGATCCGCTTCGCCAAGCAGCGCGGCACCGCGCTGATCCTGGTCGGCCATGTGACCAAGGACGGCAGCATCGCCGGTCCCCGCGTGCTGGAGCATATGGTTGACACGGTGCTGAGTTTCGAGGGCGAGCGCAGCCACCAATATCGCATATTGCGCGCCATCAAGAACCGCTTCGGCGGCACGGACGAGATTGGGGTGTTCGCCATGGTCGCGGAGGGGTTGGAGGAGGTCGCCAACCCGTCCGCTCTGTTCCTTACCCATCGCGACGAGAATGTGACCGGCGCGACCGTCTTTCCCGCGCTGGAGGGTACGCGGCCGGTGCTGGTGGAGATCCAGGCGCTGGTGGTGCGGCTTTCCAGCGGCGCGACCCCCCGCCGCGCCGTGGTGGGGTGGGACAGCGGGCGGCTTGCCATGGTGCTGGCCGTGCTGGAGGCGCGCTGCGGCCTCAGCTTCTCGACCTGCGAAGTCTATCTGAACGTCGCGGGCGGCTATCGCCTGTCGGACCCGGCAGCCGACCTTGCCGTCGCCGCCGCGCTGATGTCCGCGCTTTCCGAACGCCCGGTGCCGGCCGATGTCGTCCTCTTCGGGGAAATCGCGCTGTCGGGGGAAATCCGCCCGGTGGCGCATGCCCCGCTGCGGCTGCGGGAAGCCGCCAAGCTGGGTTTCAACCGCGCCTTCGTCCCCGCCGCCGTGGCGGACGGGGTCAAGGGCATTTCGGTCAGCGGCTATCGCGCCCTTGCGCAACTTGTTGACCAGATGCTTGGGCGCGGATAGCCAACAGCGCGATGAACGCGATCGATATTCTCGTCCTGCTGCTGATCGGCGGCTGCGCCATTTTCGGGCTGATGCGCGGTTTCGTGCAGGAAACCCTGTCGCTGATCGCATGGGTGCTGGCGATCTTCGCGATCCGGCTGTTCCATGCCTCGGTCACGGAACTGGCCACGTCCTTCGTCGGCAGCACCAGCGGCGCGGCGGTGCTTGCCTTCGCGCTGGTGTTCGGCATCACCTTCGGCTTGGGCAAGCTGCTCGCCCGCGCCATTGGCCGCCGTACGCGGCAGTCGGTGCTGGGGCCTGTCGACCGGGTGCTGGGCGCGGGGTTCGGGGCGGTGAAGGGGCTGATCGGCGCGACGCTGGTCTTTCTGGCGTTCAGCCTGGTCTACGACACCTTCTACGGCAGCGGCGCCCGGCGGCCGGACTGGCTCTCCGATGCGCGCACCTATCCGTTGCTGAACGCCAGCGGCCAGGCGATCAGCGAATTCGTCGCGGAACGGCGGGCGCGCAGGCCTTCAGAAACGGACTAGGGCGGCCCCCGTCCGTTCCGCCTGCGTATTGGAGGCAACTTTCGGTTCTGCCCGCCCGTTTATGGGGCAACAGCAACCGAAGGAGACATCCGATGGGTGAGATGACCGACAAGGTGAAGGCGGCCGGCAACAAGGCTGCCGGAGCGATCAAGGAAGCAACCGGCCGCAACCAGCGCGATCCCGATCTGGTCGCGGAAGGCCGGGCGCAGAAGGCCAAGGGTACGGCGCAGGACGTCAAGGGTTCTGTCAAGGGCGCGCTTGGCGACAAGATCTGAACGCAAGTCCAAGAGCGTTTCATAGAATGGCCTCGCCTTTTTGGCGGGGCCTTTTACTGTATTATTGACATCATACGCCTCTTGCTGTTCCAATCCGTTCGGCAAGGGAGTTCAGGAACATGTTGGACAGACGGTCGATCATCGCGGGCGGGACGGCTTCGTTCCTGTGCGCCGCCGGGTTGCGGGCGCAGGTTCTGCCGCCGCAGGGTTTTGCGACGCCTTCGGGCACCGTCCCCTTCGCGCCCGACGTGTTTCGCGAGCGCCGCCGCCGGGTGATGGAGGCGTTGAAGGACGGCGTCGCCGTCGTCCATGGCGCGGGGCCGGTGGAAAGCAGCGCGGCGGTGGCGCCGCCCTTCGTGCAGGATGGCGATTTCGCCTGGCTGACCGGCATTGTCGACGAGCCGGGCGCCGTCCTGGTCATGGCGCCCGCCGAGCGCACGGTCAGGGAATGGCTGCTGCTGCCGTCCCGCGACGTGGAGTCGGAGCGGTGGGAGGTAGAGCGCCTGCCGCTGGGCACCGAACTGGAGCGGCGCACGGGCTTTTCGCGGGTGGCGCGCACCGGCGGCCTGGGGAGCCTGGTCACCACCCTGGCCGAGCGGTCCAAGACGCTGCATTTCCTGGGGCCGATCGTCAGCGCGTCCGCGCCCGTGCCCAAGGCGCTGGAGCTTTACGGCAAGGTGATGCAGCGGGTGCCGGGCGTATCGTTGAAGGACGACAGCGGCCTTCTGCCCTCGCTGCGCATCGTCAAGGAGGCGCGCGAACTGGAGTTGATGCGCAAGGCGATGGCGGCGACGGCGCGGGGCCATCTTGCGGCGATGAAGCAGGCGCGCCCCGGCATGACCGAAAGGCAGCTGAAGGCGATATTGGAGGATGGCTTCCGCGCCGGGGGCGGCGAGGGGCTGGCCTATGACAGCATCGTCGCCACCGGGCGCAACGCGGCGTCGCTGCACTATACGGGCGGCGGCGGGGTGATCGGGGAGAAGGATCTGATCCTGATCGACGCGGCGGCCTCCGTCGGGGGCTATGCCTGCGACGTGACGCGCACCTTTCCGGCCAGCGGCAGGTTCACCGACGAGCAGCGCGCATCCTATGAACTGGTGTTGGCTGCCCAAGCGGCGGCTGTCGCGAAGCTCAAGGCCGGGGTCTATTATGAGGATCTGGTCGAGGCGGCGAAGGAGGTGTTCCGCAAGGCGGGGCGGGTCGACGATTTCACCCATGGGTTGGGGCATCTGGTCGGGCTGGACGTCCATGATGCGGGCGACATGTCGAAGCCGCTGCCGGCGGGCGCGGTGATCACGGTGGAGCCGGGGCTTTACGTCCAGTCGGCCAATTACGGCATCCGGATCGAGGATTTGTACCTGATCACGCCGACAGGATCGCAGCGGTTGAGCGAGGGCGTGCCGCGTACGGTGGAGGAGGTCGAGGCGGCGATGGGGCGGTAGACTTGCTTTTGGATAGCGCCGGGCTCCTGCGAAGGCAGGAGCCTATGCCGCGTGGACAGATTCGGAATGTCGGGAAATGGCCATACCCGACCTTGTTGCATCCTAATTCCCTTTCCGCTAAAGGCGCCGCAAGAAATCGGGCGGTTCGCCGCCTGATACCCTGACAAATCCATGGCGCCCAAAAGGGGGCACCGGATGGACGCTGGCCGGCGAGGTTTCGCCCGCCGGCGATTTTGTCGTTTGGCGGGGTAGCGCGGTTTTCCGGGCCTTTCGGTCCAAATGAGGTGATGATGTTCGATTCGCTCAGCGATCGTCTTGGTGGGGTATTCGACAAGCTGCGTGGGCGCGGTGCGCTGACGGAGGACGATGTCCGCGCCGCGATGCGCGAGGTGCGAATCGCGCTGCTGGAGGCCGATGTCGCGCTTCCCGTCGTCCGCCAGTTCGTGGAGCAGGCGACCGAGCGGGCGGTCGGCAGCGACGTGCTGCGCTCGGTCACGCCGGGGCAGATGGTCGTCAAGATCGTCTCCGACACGCTGACCGAGACGCTGGGCGCGGAAACCAGCGACCTGCTGATCGACGTAACTCCGCCCGCCGTCATCATGATGGTCGGCCTGCAGGGGTCGGGCAAGACCACCTCCACCGCGAAGATCGCCAAGCGGCTGAAGGAAAAAGAGCGCAAGAAGGTGCTGATGGCGTCGCTCGACGTCCAGCGCCCCGCCGCGCAGGAGCAGTTGGCGGTGCTGGGCACCCAGACCGATGTGGCGACCCTGCCCATCGTGCCGGGGCAGCAGCCGGTCGACATCGCGAAGCGGGCGTTGCAGGCGGCGAAGCTGCAGGGCTTCGACGTGGTGATGCTGGACACCGCCGGTCGCCTGCATGTCGACCAGGCGCTGATGGACGAGATGAAGGCGGTCGCCGAAGTCTCCAACCCGGCGGAAATCCTGCTGGTGGTCGACTCGCTGACCGGCCAGGACGCGGTGAATGTCGCGACCAGCTTTACGGCGCAGGTGCCGCTGACCGGCGTGGTGCTGACCCGGATGGACGGCGATGCCCGTGGCGGCGCGGCGCTGTCGATGCGGGCCGTCACCGGACGTCCGATCAAGTTCGCGGGGACCGGCGAGAAGCTGGACGCCATCGAGCCTTTCCATCCGGCGCGGGTGGCGCAGCGCATATTGGGCATGGGCGACGTCGTCTCGCTGGTCGAGAAGGCGGCCGAGACCATCGACGCCGAGGAAGCGGACAAGCTGGCCAAGAAGATGGCCAAGGGTCAGTTCGACATGAACGACCTGCGCGCCCAGCTCAACCAGATGCGCCGCATGGGCGGGCTTGGCGCGCTGGCGGGCATGCTGCCGGGCCTCAAGAAGGCGCAGGCGGCGATGGCCAATAGCGGCGCCAACGACAAGACGCTGATCCATCTGGACGCGATGATCGGCTCCATGACGCCTAAGGAGCGGGAGAAGCCCGCCCTGATCAACGCCAAGCGCAAGATCCGCATCGCCAAGGGCAGCGGCACCACGGTGCAGGAAGTCAATCGCCTCCTGAAAATGCATCAGGAAATGGAAACGGCGATGAAGAAGATCCGCAAGATGGGTGGCCTGAAAGGGCTGGCCAAGATGTTCACCGGCGGCGGGCTGGACGGGATGCTCGGCGGGGGCGGCGCGGCGCCGCAGGGCCTGCCGGGGCTGGGGGGCAATATGCCGAACCTGCCGCCGGGCTTTCAGAATTTCTTGAAGAAATAGCCCGTCATCCCAGCGGAGGCTGGGATTTCAGGCACCAGATCCCAGCCTTCGCTGGGATGACGAATTGAGAAACAGACAGTTAGTTAGAAAGGTCAAATTACATGGCAACGTCCATTCGTCTTTCGCGCGGCGGTTCCAAGAAGCGTCCCTATTATCGCATCGTCGTGGCCGACAGCCGCGCGCCGCGTGACGGCAAGTTCATCGAGCGCATCGGCAGCTACAACCCTGTCCTGCCCAAGGGCGACGAGAAGCGCGTCGTTCTGGACGTCGAGCGGGCGAAGCACTGGGTCGCCGCCGGCGCGCAGCCGACCGACCGCGTGGCCCGCTTCCTGGACGCCGCCGGCGTGAAGGAGCGCGCCGCCCGCAACAACCCGAAGAAGGCCGAGCCGGGCCAGAAGGCCAAGGATCGCGCCGAAGACCGCGCCGCCAAGGCCGCGGAAGCCGCTGAGGCCGCCGAAGCCGCCAAGGCTGCCGCCGCCGAGGCCGCTGCCGCTCCGGCTGTTGAGGAAGCTGCTCCTGCTGCCGAAGAAGCCGCTCCGGCCGAGGAAGCCGCCGCCGAGCAGGCCGAAGGCTGAATCCCTTGACCGACAAGCCCGTCACTCTCGCCGTCATCATCGGCGCGCATGGGGTGACGGGCGAGGTCCGCCTGAAGCTGTTTGGGGAGGGGGCGGAAACGCTCAAATCCTATGGCGGCTTCGATGCGGCGGGGCGCATATTGACGTTGAAGTCGGTGCGCCCCGGCCCCAATGGCGCGGTCGCGCGCTTTGCCGAAGTCGGCGATCGCTCCGCTGCGGAGGCGTTGCGGGGGACCGAGCTGACGGTGCCCCGGTCCGCCTTGCCTCCCCTGGGGGAGGGCGAATATTATCATGCCGACCTGATCGACCTGCCCTGTTTCTCCAGCGAGGGAGAGGGGCTGGGCCATGTCGTGGCGGTCGAGAATTTCGGCGCGGGCGACATCATCGAGGTGGAGCGGCCCAACGGCAAGCGCTTCATGGCGCCGATGCATGCGGTGACCATCGCGGATGGGCGGGCGGTCGTCGAGGCGGCCTTCGCCGTTTGATTTTTCGGTTGGCGTGCTCCTGCCTTCGCAAGAGCATGTTGCGAGTAGATGAGAGACCGTTGGAGGGCGAATCATGCCGAAAATCCTTGCCGCCCTCTACCTGCTCCTGATGGTCGCCGCTGGCTGGCGGCTGTTCGCCATGTCCTGGTCGCGCGCGCTCAAGATCGCGGCGGCGGCGGCGCTGGTCATTCCCATTCCCATGCTGTTCCTGCTGCCCGCGCTGATGCAGCCGGACCGGC
This sequence comes from Sphingobium sp. HDIP04, assembly GCF_000445085.1. Lineage (NCBI taxonomy): Bacteria > Pseudomonadati > Pseudomonadota > Alphaproteobacteria > Sphingomonadales > Sphingobiaceae > Sphingobium > Sphingobium sp. HDIP04. Next base: position 58,456 of record NZ_ATDO01000108.1, read on the forward strand.
CCTTCGCCGACCTGCTGCGCGGCATCGGTATCGCGTTGATGCTGGGCGGCGCGGCGTCGATGCTGGGCGGCATGGCGGGGGCGTGGCTCAAGGCGCGCAGGGCGTGAGCTTCCAGGCCCAGCTATTGACCCTCTATCCGGAGATGTTTCCGGGGCCTTTGGGCGTGTCGCTGGCCGGGCGGGCGCTGGCGGAGGGGAAATGGGCCTGCGATCCGATCCACATCCGCGACTTCGCCAGGGACAGGCATCGCACGGTGGACGATACGCCCGCCGGCGGCGGCGCGGGCATGGTGCTGCGCGCCGACATATTGGCGCTTGCCATCGACCATGCGCTGGCAAAGCGCCCGGACCTGCCCGTCATCGCCATGACGCCGCGGGGCGCGCCGGTCACGCAGGGGCGGATTCGCGACCTCGCCGCCGGTCCGGGAGCGACCATCCTCTGCGGCCGGTTCGAGGGGTTCGACGAGCGGATTTTCGAGGCGCGGCCCGTCGAGCAGGTCAGCATGGGGGACATCATCCTTTCCGGCGGGGAAATGGGCGCGCTGATGCTGCTGGATGCTTGCATCCGCCTGCTTCCTGGGGTAATGGGCGCCGCTTCCAGTGGGGATGAGGAGAGCTTCGAAAGCGGCCTGCTCGAATATCCGCACTATACCCGGCCCGTCATATGGGAAGGGCGCATGATCCCTGAAGTGTTGCGATCGGGGGATCATGCGAAGATCGCCGCCTGGCGGAAACAAAGGGCGGAAGAGGACACACGGCTAAGGCGGCCGGACCTTTGGGAACGCCATATCGGCGTTCGGGACCGGTCGCCCTCTGGTGCGCAACGCGAAAAGTAGGACTTAGAAGTCATGAACCTGATCCAGCAGATCGAGGCCGAGAATATCGCGGCCCTGGCCAAGGACATCCCGGAATTCCGCCCCGGCGACACGCTGCGCGTCGGCGTGAAGGTCATCGAAGGCGACCGCAGCCGCGTCCAGAATTACGAAGGCGTCTGCATCGCCCGCTCGAACAAGGGCATGGGCAGCAACTTCACCGTGCGCAAGATCAGCTTCGGCGAGGGCGTGGAGCGCGTCTTCCCGCTTTATTCGCCGAACATCGATTCGATCACCGTCGTCCGCAAGGGCGTGGTGCGTCGCGCCAAGCTCTATTATCTGCGCGGCCGCACCGGCAAGCGCGCTCGCATCGCCGAGCGCCGCGACGTGCGCAGCGAGGATTGATCCTCCCGAAAAGCTGTCCTTGACAGTTGTAAAAAAGAGACAGGCGGCGTCCGTGAGGGCGTCGCCTTTTTCTTTGTGTTTCAATGGATTGGGCGAATTTTTCGGCTTTTTCTGGGCTGTGGAAGCGTGCCTTTTCATATCGCTGCGGAAATTAAATTTCGGCCATGGCGGCTTTGCGTGACCGCTCCGTTTCAAAAGATTGCCCGTCATTCCGGATTCGATCCCGTGGGGTTCGATAAGGATTGATTACGCAACAGAGTCTTTGAAAAATATAGGTATAATAAAAATAAACAAAAATAATCATGAATGGAGAGGCCTCTTCATAATAGAATTAAGGGGCTGTCATATGAAGAATTTTGGATTTTCTTCCTGCGCCGCGATTTCCGTGGCTTTGTTATATTCTTCACCTTCCTATGCACAGAATAGCGACCCGCAAGGAGCATCGGCTGCCGACGGCGCGGCGATCATCGTTACCGGCACCCGCCGGACCGACCGCACCGTGGCGGAATCCAGTACCCCCATCGACGTCTATTCCGGCCAGGAACTGCAGAAGCAGGGCACGGCCGACATGAACCAGGTGATCCAGAATCTGGTGCCCTCCTTCTCCGTCGCGCGCTATGCCATCGGCGACGGTTCGTCCTTCGTTCGCCCGCCCAATCTTCGCGGCCTTGCGCCCGACCAGACGCTGGTGCTGGTGAACGGCAAGCGCATGCACAGATCCGCCCTGGTCCAGATCGGCGCCAACGCCCAGTCGGCGGGCGCGCATTCCGCCGACCTCGCGCAGGTGCCGGCGATTGCCGTGCGGGCGGTGGAAGTGCTGCGTGACGGCGCGTCGGCCCAATATGGTTCCGATGCGATCGCGGGCGTCATCAACATGACCCTGCGCGACGATGTGGGCCTGTCGGGCTATGCGCGCTACGGCCAATATTATCGCGGCGACGGCGAGGATTACCAGGTGGCGCTGAACGCCGGGCTGAAGCTGGGCGACAGCGGGGTCATCAATATCAGCGGCGAATATGTGAACGCCGGAAAGACCAGCCGCGGCGTGACCCGGCCGGGCGCGCTGGAGCTTTCGCAGGAGCAGCCCAGCCTGCCGGTGCCGGAACTGGCGCAGCGCTACGGCAATCCGGCCATGGAATCCTACCGCTTCTTCGTCAACGGCCATATCGACACGGGCACGGACAGCGAAATCTACTTCTTCGGCAATTATGGCCACAGCTTCCAGGAGGAAAGCTTCAACTACCGCCAGTCGGTCAATTCGACCAATTTCGGCAAGAACGGCATATTCAACGATTATTTCACCGATTTCGACAATACGCGGCCGGGCATCCAGACCGGAGCGGCGGGCGGCAATGTCTATGCACCGAACGGTTACCAGGTCACGACGCGCGACTATACGCAGGTATCCACCTGCTCCGATCCGCTGGTGCAGAATTGGAGCTGCATCTATCCGGGCGGTTTCACCCCGATCTTCTTCGGCAAGATCGACGACATCTCCGGCGCGGTCGGTTACAAGGGCACGCTGGGCTTCGGGCTGAACTACGACCTGTCGGGCAGCTATGGCCAGTCCACGCTGAAATATACGATGAACGGGACGATGAACCCGTCGCTGGGCATCACGTCGCCGACGGAATTCTATCTGGGCAAGTTGCAGCAGCGCGAGACGCTGTTCAACGCGGACTTCAGCTATCCGTGGGAAGTCGGCTTCGCCAGCCCGATCACCATCGCGTTCGGCGCGCAATATTTCCGCGAATCCTATGAGCTGGGCCTGGGCGACCCGGCTTCCTACGCCATCGGGCCTTATACCGGCAATCTGGTGTTCCATCAGGACGGGACGCCGGTGCTGAACGCGGACGGCAGCCAGCTTTCGGTGGCGCTGCCGGTGGGCGCGAACGGCTTTCCCGGCTATGGTCCCGCCATCGCCGGAGAAAGCAGCCGCAATTCCAAGGGCATCTATATCGATATCGAAGGCGACGTGACCGACCAATTGTCGTTCGGCATTGCCGGCCGTTACGAGCATCTGTCCGATTTCGGCAACTCGACCACGGGCAAATTCTCCGCCCGCTATGCGATCGTGCCGGACATCGTCGCGTTGCGCGGCACCGTGGCGACGGGGTTCCGCGCACCGACGCCGGGTCAGGTCAATACCAGCAGCATCGCCACCGGCTTCAACCCCGGCAATCCCAATGCGATCGAATCGATGACGCTGCCGGTCACCAGCCCGGTCGCGGCCTTCCTGGGCGCGAAGGAACTGAAGCCTGAGGAATCGGTCAGCTTCTCGGGCGGCGCGGTGTTCACGCCGGCGCCGGGCTTCACCCTGTCGGTCGACTATTACAACATCAAGGTGAAGGACCGTATCGGCACGTCGGGCACTTTCGAGATTTCCGACGCGCAGCGGCCCACATTGCGGGATCTGGGGCTGGCCAACTATGCCACGGTCAACGAGGTGCAGTTCCTGACCAACGCCTTCGACACCCGCACCCAGGGCATCGATGTCGTCGGCAGCTACCGCATGCCCATCGGCGGCATCGGGATATTGAATTCGACCCTGGCCTTCAACTGGAACAAGACGAAGGTCATCGACCGCGATCCGACCATCGTTTCGGACGTCCGCGTCGCCCAGTTGGAAAAGACGCTGCCCAAGACGCGCCTGATCCTGACCGAAAACTGGACCGCGGGGCCGCTGTCGATCCTGGGTCGCATGAACTGGTACGGCAAATATACGCAGACCGACGACGGTCCCGTGTCGCAGACCTTCGGCAGCGAGTTCGTTTTCGACGTGGAGGTCAGCTATGAAATCAACAAGAATGTCACGCTGACCGCGGGCGCGCAAAATATCTTCAGCAACTATCCCGACAAATTCTCCAACACCAAGGGCACTTTGGGCCCCGTCTATGCATCGACCGGCGGTCGTTTCACCGGCGACATCTATCCTGACGTTTCGCCCTTCGGTTTCAACGGGGGCTTCTGGTATGGCAAGGTCGGCTTCAAATTCTGAAGCCGCTCGTCGCTGAACAAATGGCGGCCGGTCCCTCGCGGGATCGGCCGCAATCTTTGCAGGACAAATCCATGCCGCTTCTTCATCGTCTCGCCGTTCCGGCCGATGAACCATCGCTTGTCCATGTGATGACCCTGGCCATCGACCGCCTGCAATCGGGCTTCCTGACGCCGGAGCAGGTGAAGGCCAGTCATGGCTTCATGGGGCTGGACAGCCGGTTGATCGCGGACGGCACTTATTTCGTGATCGAGGATCGGGGGGAGATTGCCGGTTGCGGCGGGTGGAGCCGGCGCGCCACGGCCTATGGCGGCGACCATAGCGCGGGGCGGGACGACCGGCTGCTCGATCCGGCGACGGAGGCCGCCAGGGTGCGGGCCATGTACACCCATCCCGATCATGTGCGGAAGGGCGTGGGCACGATGATCCTCTCGCTCTGCGAAGCGGCGGCGCGGGCGGAGGGCTTTGCGGCGCTGGAGCTTTCCGCCACCATGGCGGGGGTGCCGCTCTATCGCAGCTTCGGCTTTGCCGACGTGCGGGCGTTCGAGGACAGCGGCGTGCCGCTGATCCTGATGCGCAAGCCTATTTCCGACTCGTGAACCACAGGCCGATCAGGCTGAGCGCCGCCGCCGCCGACATGTAGAGGCCGACCAGTTCCACGCCCTGCGCCTGGATCAGCCAGGTCGCGACGATGGGCGCCATCGCGCCGCCGATGATCCCGCCCAGGTTGAAGGCGAAGGATGCGCCGGTATAGCGCAACTGCACCGGGAAGAGATGCGGCAGATAGGCGCCCAGCGGGCCGTAGACGAAGCCCATCAGGAGCAGGGCGAGGCTGAGGATCAGGAAGATCGGCAGCAACTGCCCGGTGCCCATGGCCGGGCCGAAGATGACGCCCATCGCCACCGTGCCGATGCAGCCTGTGACCAGCACGCGGGTGGGGCTGCTCCTGTCCGCCCACCAGCCCGCGATGACGATGCTGAGCGCCATGAACAGGATCGCGCCCAACTGGATGGCGAGGAAGGTTTCGCGGTCGATTTTGAGGGTGGTGGTGCCGTAGCCGAGCGCGAAGGCGGTCGCGATATAATAGACGGCGAAGCAGGCGGCGCAGGCGAAGGTGCCCGCGACGGCCGCGCCCAGATGGCTCTGCAGCAGCGTGGCGAGCGGCACGGCGGGCGGCGGGGCTTCGGCGCGGGCGGCGGCGAATTCCGGCGTTTCGGTGAGCTTCAGGCGAATCCACAGGCCCAGCAGCACCAGCACCGCGCTGCCCAGGAAGGGCAGGCGCCAGCCCCAGGCGAAGAAATCATCGTCGGTGAGGAAGGTGCCCAGGATCAGGAACAGCCCGTTGGCGGCGATGAAGCCGACCGGGGCGCCCAGTTGCGGGAACATGCCGAAACGGGCGCGCCAGCCGGGCGGGGCGTTCTCCACCGCCAGCAGCGCCGCGCCGCCCCATTCGCCGCCCAGCCCCAGGCCCTGGCCGAAGCGCAGCAGGCAGAGGATCAGCGGCGCCCACCAGCCGATGCTTTGATAGGTGGGCAGGAATCCGATGGCGAGCGTCGACCCGCCCATCAGCATCAGCGACGTCACCAGCGTCGCCTTCCGCCCGATGCGGTCGCCATAATGGCCGAACACCGCCGCGCCGAGCGGCCGGGCGAAGAAGGCGAGGGCGAGGCTGCCATAGGCCGCCAGCAACTGCGCGGAGGGGGAGGAGGCGGGGAAGAAGAGCGGCCCGAAGACCAGGCTGGCGGCGGTGGCGTAGATATAGAAGTCGTAGAATTCGACCGCCGTGCCGATCAGGCTGGCCGCCAGCACCCGCTTGTGCCGCAGCATCGCGCCGATCCCGCCCATCTCCTCCGAAGTCGCTTCCGCCACCTGCACCGCCCCCGTCGCCATCATTTCGCTCTTTTCTGGTTCAGCAATTCATAGGCCATGACCGCGCAGGCCACCGCCGCGTTCAGGCTGTCCGCCTTGCCCAGCATCGGCATCTTCACCAGCAGGTCGCATTCCGCCTCATAGCTTTCGGGCAGGCCCTGCGCCTCATTGCCGACCAGCAGGAAGCTGGGGCTTTGGTAGCGCGGTTCCTGATAGTCGCGCGTGGCCTTCAGGCTGGTGCCGATCAGTTCGCCCGGTCCTTCGCGCAGCCAGTGCATGAATTCGCCCCAGCGCGCCTGGGTGATGGACTGGGTGAAAAGGGCGCCCATGCTGGCGCGCACGGATTCGACGGAGAAGGGGTCGACGCAATCGTCGATCAGGATCAGCCCGCCCGCGCCCACCGCGTCGCCGGTGCGCAATATGGTGCCCAGATTGCCGGGATCGCGCAGCGACTGGGCGACGATCCAGATGTCGGCCTTGGTTCGGTCGAGTTTCGCCAGCGGGGTCAGCCGGTCGCGATAGACGCCGACCACGGCCTGCGGATTGTCCTTGCCGCTGATCTTGGAGAGGATGTCGGGCGTGGTTTCGATGACGTCGCCGCCCGCCGCCTCCATCGCCGCGATCAGCTCGGCGGCCAGGGGATGGGTGGAGCCGGCGTGGAACAGCATTTCCGGCAGCACGCCTTCCTCCCGCGCTTCGGTCAGGATGCGCAGCCCTTCGGCCAGGAAGAGGCCCTCCGCCTTGCGGAATTTCTTTTCGCGCAGGGAGCGAACGCGCTTCACCAGCGGGTTGGAAAATCCGGTGATCTCTCGCGCCACGATCCTGTCTCTTGCCCCATTTCCGAAGGTCCGCCGAAACGGCCTCTCTATAGGGGGAGCGCGGAAAAGGGTAGGGGGCTTGGCCGTTCAGAAAACCGCCGCCACCAACTGCGCGAACGCGTCGGCGCGGTGGCTCATGCCATGCTTTTTTTTCGGGTCCATCTCGCCGAAGCTGATGTCGTGGCCATGCGGCTGGAAGATCGGATCATAGCCGAAACCCCGGTCCCCGCGCGGCGGCCAGATGATGGTGCCGTCGACGCGGCCCTCGAACGCCTCCACATGGCCGTCGGGCCAGGCGAGGGCAAGCGCGCAGATGAAATGCGCGCCGTGGCCCGCTTCCGGTCCCTTCGCCTGGATATTGTCCCAGACCAGCCGCATGGCGATGTCGAAATCCTTGGTCGGGCCGGCCCAGCGGGCGGAGAAGATGCCCGGATCGCCGTTCAGCGCCTCCACGCACAGGCCGCTGTCGTCGGCCAGCGCGGGAAGGCCGGAAAGGTCGGCCGCCTGCATCGCCTTCAACTCCGCATTGGCGATGAAGGTCGTGCCGGTCTCCTCCGGCTCGGGCAGGTCCAGCGCGGCTGCCGACACCGTCTCTATGCCATAGGGCGCCAGCAATTCGCCGATTTCCCGCACCTTGCCGGGATTGTGGCTGGCGATCACCAGTCGTCCCGGACCCAGCTTGCGGATCGCCTGTTCCTGCCCGAAATCGTCACTCATCCTGTCGTCCCATATCGTCGCCCGCGCTGAAACGAGCGGAAGGAAGGATTATCTCCCGGTCGCCTTGTCCTGCGCCGCGAAAATCTGCGCGCAGCCGATGCGGGCGAGGCGCAGCAGGCGCAGCAGTTCCTCCTCGTCATAGGTCGCGCCCTCGGCGGTCGCCTGCACCTCCGCGAACTTGCCGTCGCCCGTCAGGATCAGATTGGCGTCCGCCTCGGCATTGCTGTCCTCGGCATAGTCGAGGTCCAGCACCGGCGTGCCGTTATAGATGCCGCAGCTTATCGCCGCGACCTTCTGCACGATGGGGTCTTCGGCCAACGCGCCAGACGCCAGCAGCCCGTCGATGGCGATGCGCAGCGCCACCCAGCTTCCCGAAATGGCGGCCGTGCGGGTGCCGCCATCGGCCTGGATCACGTCGCAGTCGACGACGATCTGCCGCTCGCCCAGTTTCTGGAGGTCGACCACGGCGCGCAGCGAGCGGCCGATCAGGCGCTGGATTTCCTGGGTGCGGCCCGACTGCTTGCCCTTGGCGGCCTCCCGGCTGCCGCGGGTGTGGGTGGCGCGGGGCAGCATGCCATATTCCGCCGTGACCCAGCCCGATCCCTTGCCGCGCAGGAAGGGCGGCACCTTTTCCTCGATGGAGGCGGTGCACAGCACGCGCGTGTCGCCGAAGCTGACCAGGCAACTGCCCTCGGCATGGATGGTGAAGCCGGGTTCCATGGTGATGTCGCGCATCTGGTCGGGCGCGCGGCCGGAAGGACGCATAAATATTCTACTCCGAAGCGTTGTGTCGAGCGGGCTTAGCGTCGGGCAGCCCATCATGCCAGTGGCGATGCAGCCGAAAGATGCTAGAGAGCGGCTATGCGGACGAAAGCATTATCGATCTTGGCGGCCCTCGCCCTGTTGGGCGGCTGCGCCATGGAACAGGCGGAGCTGGAAAAGCCGACCCTGGCCGGCGACACGATCAGGTTTTCCGCCGGTCCCTGCTTCGGCGCCTGCCCCAGCTACAGCCTGCGCGTGACGCCGGACGGGTCCGGCCTGATCGAGCCGCAGCGCTTCACCGCCATTCCCGGCCCGACCCGCTTCACCGTGACGCCGGCGCAATATCGCCGCTTCCGCGCCGCGCTGGCGCAGTTCCGGCCCGCGCAGGGGACGGTCCGGCGAATCGGCCAGGGGGAAAATTGCGTCCGCTTCGCCACCGACATGCCCGGCTATGTGATCGAATGGACCCGCGGAGAAGCGCCGCCCACCCGGCTGGAGTTCCAGTCGGGCTGCATGGACGCGGGCTATGGCAAGCTGCGCGCCGCCATAGCGTCCATTCCCAGGATGCTCGATGTTGCCGCCATGGTGAAGCCGACGGCGGCGAAGGGCCGGTGACGGACGGGCTTGAGCCGCAACCGATGCTTGCCTAGATAAAGGCCATGGCGGTCACCCCGATCACCGAACTGAACGAACGCGCGCGTGACGTTTTCCGTCTGGTGGTCGAGAGCTATCTCGGCACCGGGCTGCCCGTGGGTTCGCGCACGATCAGCAAGATGGCGTCGCTCAGCCTGTCGCCCGCCTCCATCCGCAATGTGATGCAGGATCTGGAGGAACTGGGCCTGCTTGCCGCGCCGCATACCTCCGCCGGCCGGATGCCGACCGAAACGGGCCTGCGGCTGTTCGTCGACGGCATGATGCAGGCGGCGGAACCCTCGGTCGAGGAACGGCGCGCGATCGAGGCCGGGATCAGCGAAGGCGGGCCGATCGAGGAGGCGCTGTCGGCCGCGACCGCCGCCTTGTCCGGGCTTTCGGCCTGCGCCGGCATCGTGATGGTGCCCAAGCGGGAGCCGGTGCTGCGGCAGTTCGGCTTCGTGCCGCTGAACGAGCGGCAGGCGCTGGCGGTGCTGGTGGGGCAGGACGGTTCCATCGAAAATCGCGTCGTCGACCTTCCCGTCGGCGTCACGCCGATGATGCTGAACGAGGCCGCCAACTTCATGTCGGCGCGCTTCGGCGGCATGACGCTGGCGCAGGCGGGCGACGCCCTGCGGCGCGAGGTGGAGGGAGACCGCAGCGCGCTTCAGGGCGCGGCGCGGGAATTGGTGGCGCGGGGCATCGCCCTCTGGTCGCAGGATGCCGACGACCGCCCGGTGCTGATCGTGCGCGGCCAGGCGCACCTGCTGGACGACGGCACCGCCGCCGACCTGGAGCGGGTGCGGCAATTGCTGGAACAGCTTGAAGGCAAGCAGGAGATTTCCCGGCTGCTGGAAAGCGCGCTGGCGGGCAGCGCGACCAAAATCTTCATCGGTTCGGAAAACAAGCTCTTTTCCCTGTCCGGTTCTTCGGTCATAGCCGCGCCTTACCGGAGCGGTGACGGCCGGGTGGTGGGCGTGGTCGGAGTAATCGGCCCGACGCGCTTGAACTATGCGCGGGTGATCCCCATGGTGGACTTCACCGCACAGACGCTGTCGAGATTGATGAGATGAGCGAAGACAAGCAGAATATCGAGAATACCGAGGTCGTGGACGAACTGCCCGAGGATACGGCGCCGGCAGGCGACGCGGCGGCGGAGCGGATCGCGAGCCTTGAAAACGAACTGGCCACCGCCAGGCAGGACGTGCTCTACGCCCATGCCGAAACGCAGAATGTGCGGCGGCGGCTGGAGAAGGAACTGGCCGACGCGCGCGCCTATGCCGCGACGGCCTTTGCCCGCGACATGCTGTCGGTGGCGGACAATCTGGGCCGCGCGCTCCAGGCGATTCCCGCCGACCTGCGCGAGGACGAGAAGTTCAAGGGCCTGGTCGCCGGGCTGGAAGCCACCGGGCGGGAACTGGAGGCTGTGTTCGGCCGCAACGGCATCGAGAAGCTGGTGTCGGTCGGCCAGCCGCTCGATCCCAACAAGCATCAGGCGATGATGGAAGTGCCCTCCGCCGATGCCGAGCCGGGGACGGTGCTGGTGGAGATGCAGGCGGGCTATACGATCAAGGATCGGTTGCTGCGTCCCGCGCTGGTGAGCGTGGCGAAGAAGCCCGACTGATCGGTCGCGCCTGGGGGTGGCCCGATGGTCGTCCTGAGTGGCGTGGACAATTCGGAACGTCGGGAAATTGGCTAATCCAGGACATTCCCCCTCCCGCAAGCGGGAGGGGTTAGGGGTGGGCGCGAGCGGAGCGAGCTTCCGGGTTAGCCGTTGAAAGCCGCCGCTGATGTCGCGCCAGCCCACCCCCTGGCCCCCTCCCGCCTGCGGGAGGGGGAATAACGGCTCCCCGCCCCAAAACACTCAGTTCGGCGAGTCTTGAATTTCTCCGCGCTGCCTGGATGCTCACGAGCCACTCGTTTCGCTTGAGCGCCAGCGCATCGAGCGGCAGGAGGACGCCGATGTCGAGCGCTTAAGGCAGGCGGCGGCGGATCATCCGGACCACTTCGCCTTCGGGAGAGCGGCGGGCGGTTCCGTCCCGTCGGCCGCCCGCCTTTCAGGCGACTTGCCGTCCGAAGTCGGAGGATGCGGCGCGCAGGCTGGACAGCTTGCCCTCTACGCTCATGAAGCCGCGTTCCAACTGGTCGATTTCAGAAGCCACCACTTCGGTATCCTGGCGGATCGCGCTGATGGTCGATGACATGGAGTCGGCGGCAAGGGCGGTTTCGTCGACCGCAGCGGTGATCATCGTCACCGTCTGCGCCTGCGCGTCCATGGCGTGGCGGATGCGTTCGGCGCTGGCCTGAACCTCTCCCACCGTGTCGCGGATGCGCTCGTTGGTCTCGACCGACTGGCGGGTCGAGGCCTGGATGTCGGCGATCTTGCCCGCGATTTCGTCCGTGGCGCGGGCGGTCTGGTTGGCCAGGCTCTTGACCTCCTGCGCCACCACCGCGAAGCCGCGCCCGGCATCGCCGGCGCGGGCAGCCTCGATTGTGGCGTTGAGCGCGAGCAGGTTGGTCTGCCCGGCAATGTCGCGGATCAGGCCCAGGATCGATTCGATCGATTTCGCATGGTCCGACAGGGTAGTGGACATGGCGACGGCATCGCCCGACTGGCGGGCGGCGCGCTGGGCGACGCCGGCGGCGCTCTCCACCTCCGTCCGGGCATCCTCTATGGCGCGGATCAGCCCGGCGGAGGTGCGGGCGGCTTCGCGCATGGCAAGGGCGGATTGTTCGGCGGCGGCGGCGACTTCCGACGCCTTGCCCAGCATGCCGCGGGTCGCGGCCGACGCGTCCTTCGCCTGCTCGCGCAACGATTCGCCCAGTTGCGACGCGCCGTCAATCTCTCCCATGATCCGCTGTTCGAACATCGTGCCGAAGCGCTGGCGTTCGTTGCGCTGCGCCTCCGCCTCGTCACCGGCGACGACATTGGCTATCAGCCCGGCATCGACCATGCTGACCTGCATCATGACATGCACCAGTTGACGGCGGCTCGCGTCATCCTCCGCGCGTTGCCAGATAAGGTCGACCAGCTTTTCATTGGCGATGGCGACCGGCATCAGCACCGCGCGCAGCGGAGAGCCGTGCTTGCGCGCATGGCGCACGCAGGAAATAGAGGAGAAAGCCCATTCCGCCGATTCGTAATAGCCCAGTTTCTGGCGCACATATTCATGCGCCTCCGTCTCGATCTTGGCGAGCGTGGCGGGGCTGAGCTTCTGCCGCAGGCCGGTCTGTTCGAGATAGGCGTCGAAGAAGGTGCGCGCCGCCATGCCGGCCTGATCGCCCAACAGATCGCGAATCTGGCGCAGGCCGCGCGCCAACTCGCCATGGGGATCGACCTCGCTTATCATGGCGAGCAGGGCGTTCTTGGGCGTGGCGGCGGAATTCATGTGCGGCAAAACCCCCGAATTGGTCTGATTGTCCCGACGGGCTATAGAGCCATTTGGTTAATCACTTCTTAGGGCCGACCCATATTCCGCGCTGGAGGAACGGCCATGTCCCGCATGAAGCGGCGCAAGGCCGGCATTCACGTCCCTGAACGATGAAATTCATTATCGCTTGTGGAACGATCCGCGATCACGCGGTCAGGGCGACTTGCCCTATCGACATATCGCTCCTAAGGGGACGGGACTCGAGGGACAACATCAGGGATGTAGGGAAGATATGGCGCGAACCACGAGCCGGCCGCTCTCGCCGCATTTGACGATCTGGAAATGGGGGCCAGCCATGGCCGTCTCCATCATGCACCGCGTGACCGGCAACGGTATGGCGACGGCAGGGGCCTTGGGCCTGGTCTGGTGGCTGATGGCCGCCGCCATGGGGCCGGAGGCCTATGCGACCTTCGTCGCATGCGCGACATCGCCTATCGGCTATTTGGTGATGGCGGGGCTTAGCTGGTTCTTCTTCCAGCATCTCTGCTCCGGATTGCGCCATCTCGTGCTCGACATGGGCGCGGGCTATGAACTGAAGAGCAACAAGAGCTGGTCGCTGCTGACCTTCGCCCTGTCGACGCTCCTCACCATCGGCTTCTGGGCCGCCATCTGCACGGGGAAATTCTGATGGGAACCGGAACTGGAATCGGCCGCGTCCGCGGTCTTGGATCGGCCAGGCACGGCGCGCATCACTGGCTGGCGCAGCGCTATACCGCCATCGGCAACCTGCTGCTGGTGCTGTGGCTGCTGTTCAGCCTGATCGCCCTGCCGGGCCTCGATTATCAGAGCGTCGTCGGCTGGATCGCCAATCCGCTGGTCGCGGTGCCGCTGATGCTGATGATCGTCAGCATCTTCTGGCACCTGCGCCTGGGGATGCAGGTGATGCTGGAGGATTATGTCCATGACAAGGGGCTGGCCTTCCTCTCCACGCTGCTGCTGAACTTCTATGCCTTTGGCGGCGCGGCCGCGGGCATCTTCGCGATCGCCAAGATCGCCTTCACGGGGATCGTCAAATAATGAGCGAAGCCTACAAGATCATCGACCACACCTATGACACGGTCGTCGTGGGCGCCGGCGGCTCCGGCCTGCGCGCCACCATGGGCAGCGCGGAGGCGGGCCTGAAGACCGCCTGCATCACCAAGCTGTTCCCCACCCGCAGCCACACCGTGGCGGCGCAGGGCGGCATCGCGGCTTCGCTGGGCAACAATTCGCCCGACCACTGGACCTGGCACATGTACGACACCGTCAAGGGGTCGGACTGGCTGGGCGACCAGGACGCGATCGAATATATGGTGCGCGAGGCGCCCGCCGCCGTGATCGAGCTGGAACATGCGGGCGTGCCGTTCAGCCGCAACGACAACGGCACCATCTACCAGCGTCCGTTCGGCGGCCACATGCAGAATATGGGCGCCGGCCCGCCGGTGCAGCGCACCTGCGCCGCCGCCGACCGCACCGGCCACGCCATGCTGCATGCCCTGTACCAGCAGAGCCTGAAATATGACGCGGACTTCTACATCGAATATTTCGCCATCGACCTCATCATGGAAGACGGCCCGAACGGCAAGGAATGCCGCGGCGTCATCGCCATCTGCATGGAGGATGGCTCGATCCACCGCTTCCGCAGCCATGCCGTGGTGCTGGCGACGGGCGGCTATGGCCGCGCCTATTTCTCCGCCACCTCGGCGCATAGCTGCACCGGCGACGGCGGCGGCATGGTGCTGCGCGCCGGGCTTCCGCTCCAGGACCTGGAGTTCGTGCAGTTCCACCCGACCGGCATCTACGGCGCGGGCGTGCTCATCACCGAAGGCGCGCGCGGCGAAGGCGGTTATCTGACCAATTCCGAGGGCGAGCGCTTCATGGAGCGTTATGCGCCTTCCGCGAAGGATCTGGCCTCGCGCGACGTCGTGTCCCGCTCCATGGCGATGGAAATGCGCGAAGGGCGCGGCGTGGGTCCGAACAAGGACCATATCTACCTGCACCTCGACCATATCGATCCCAAAGTGCTGGCGGAGCGTCTGCCGGGCATCACCGAGAGCGGCAAGATCTTCGCGGGCGTCGACCTGACCCGCCAGCCGCTGCCGGTGACGCCGACCGTCCACTATAATATGGGCGGCATACCCTGCAATTATCATGGGCAGGTGGTGACCAAGGTCGGCGACGATCCGGAAGTGGTGGTGCCGGGCCTCTATGCGGTCGGCGAAGCGGCCTGCGTGTCGGTCCATGGCGCGAACCGCCTGGGTTCCAACTCGCTGATCGACCTTGTCGTGTTCGGCCGCGCCACCGGCCTGCACCTCAAGGAAACGCTGAAGCCGAACGCCAGCCATCGTCCGCTGCCCAAGGATGCGGCCGACCTGGCGCTGGGCCGCCTGGATCACTATCGCAACGCCAAGGGCGGATCGCCGACGGCGAAGATCCGGCTGGAAATGCAGCACACCATGCAGAAGCACGCCGCCGTGTTCCGCGACAGCGCGTTGCTGGCCGAGGGCGTCACCAAGATGGCGCAGGTCAACCAGAGCCTGACCGATGTCGGCGTGTCGGATCGCTCGCTGATCTGGAACACCGACCTCATCGAGACGCTGGAGCTGGACAATCTGATGTCCCAGGCGGTCTGCACCATGGTCAGCGCGGAAAACCGCAAGGAAAGCCGCGGCGCCCACGCACATGAGGACTTCCCGAACCGCGACGACAATGAGTGGATGAAGCACACCATAAGCTGGTTCGACGGCTGGGGCGGAAAGGGCGGCAAGGTGACGCTCGATTACCGTCCGGTGCACGATTATACGCTCACGGACGAGGCGGAATATATCAAGCCCAAGGCGCGCGTTTACTAAGGCCGCTTGGACAATTCGGGATGGCGGGGAATGGCCAATCTAGGACGTTCCCCTCCCGCCTGCGGGAGGGGCTAGGGGTGGGCGCGACCCCGGACTTGATCCGGGGGAGCTTC
>NZ_ATDO01000109.1:0-103745 GCF_000445085.1 Sphingobium sp. HDIP04
CCAGCAGCAGGCCGGCGGGGATCGCGACGCGGCCGAAGCCGCGATCCGCTCCGCCGAGACCAGCCGCGCCGAGGCTGCCGAGGCGCGGGCTGTCGCCGAAGCCGCCTTGTCGTCCGCTCGCGCCACCCTTGCCGCCCTGGATAGCGAAGCCGCCGCGCTCCGGCGCGCCGTCGACAGCGGCACGGGCAATCGAAGTCGGGCACTCGACCGGCTGAAGGCGGCTCCGGGCTATGAACGCGCTCTCGCGGCGGCGCTGGGGGACGATCTGGAAGCGCCCATCGCGGCCGAAGGCAAGCGGCGATGGACCGGCGCCGCCGCGCTCGCCAGCGACCCGCCCTTGCCCGAAGGCTGCACCGCCCTTTCCGCCCATGTATCCGCGCCGCCCGAACTTGCCCGCCGCCTGGCGCAGGTCGCGGTCGCGGATGGAGACGAAGGCCAGGCCCTTGCGGTCGGCCAGCGGCTCGTCACCAGGGACGGGCAGCTTCGCCGTTGGGACGGCTATGTCGCCATAGAGGGCGGGGCCGCGGCCGCCGAGCGGTTGATCCGGCTCAACCGCCTGGAAGCCATTGCCGCCGCCCGGCCCGCCGCCGAAGCCGAGGTCGAGACTGCCCGCGCCGCGCAGGACGCGGCTTCGGGACGCGAGCGGGAGGCTGGCCAGACGCTGGCTGCCGGCCGCGCCCGGCTTGCGGATGCGGACCAGCGGCTACGCACCGCCCTGCGCGCCGCCGACGAGGCCGCCACCGCGCTGGAACGGCTGAGCGGGCGCCGCGAGGCGATAGAGGAACGGTTGAGCGAAGCCCGCGCCGACCTGCATGCCGCGC
The DNA here is from genome assembly GCF_000445085.1 of Sphingobium sp. HDIP04. Classification (NCBI taxonomy): domain Bacteria; kingdom Pseudomonadati; phylum Pseudomonadota; class Alphaproteobacteria; order Sphingomonadales; family Sphingobiaceae; genus Sphingobium; species Sphingobium sp. HDIP04. Next base: position 822 of record NZ_ATDO01000109.1, read on the forward strand.
AGGCCGAGTATGACAAGGCGCAGGCCGGCCGCGCCGCCATGCCCGATGGCGAGGAAACCCGCGCCCAGGTCGCCGCGCTGCAGCAGGCGAGCGAGAAGGCCCGGCTGGCCGTCAGCCAGCTACAGGCCGATCAGGCTCTGGCCGACCGCGCATTGGCCAGCGACTGCGAGCGCGTGGCCGCCGCCGACGCGGAGGCCAGGGGCTGGCGCGCCCGCGCCGGCGAAGCGGCCAAGCGCATCGCCGCCATGGTCGAGCGCGGCGAGGCCATAGCGAAGGAACGGGCCGAGATCGCGGACCAGCCGGACAGCCTGGCCGCCGCCATCGCCGCTTTGAGCGAGCAGGGCGATACATTGACGCAGGCCGCAGACACCGCCCGCCGCGAGGAAAGCGAAGCCGAAGCCGCGCTCCGCACCGCCGAACAGCGCGCAGCCCAGGCGGGCGAAGCGCTGGCCACCGCCCGCGAAGCGCGCGCCACCGCCGCCGCTCGCGCCGAGGCCGCCGAAGAGAAGCGGGTCGAAACCAACCGCCTTTCCGGCGAACGTTTCGAGTGCCCGCCGCCGGTCCTGCCGGAAAAACTGGGTTTCGCCAGCGCCGACATCCGCATCGCCCAGAGCGAACAGGCCGAACATGACCGCCTCGTCACCGAGCGGGAGCGCATCGGCCCTGTCAACCTCGTCGCCGCGCAGGAACTGGAGGAGCTGGAAGCGACCCAGGCCAACAGCCGCGCCGAAAGCGAGGAACTGAGCCAGGCGATCAACCGCCTGCGCGGCTCCATCGGCAGCTTGAACAGGGAGGGGCGGCAGCGCCTGCTCGCCGCGTTCGAGGCGGTGGACGGGCATTTCCGCCGCCTGTTCACCACCCTGTTCAACGGCGGCCAGGCGCATCTGGAACTGATCGACAGCGACGATCCGCTGGAGGCGGGTCTGGAGATCATGGCCCAGCCGCCGGGCAAGAAGCTGGCGGCGCTGACCCTGCTTTCCGGCGGAGAACAGGCGCTGACCGCCGTCGCCCTGATCTTCGGACTGTTCCTGACGAACCCCGCGCCGATCTGCGTCCTGGATGAAGTCGACGCGCCGCTGGACGACGCCAATGTCGAGCGTTTCTGCGACCTGCTCGACGCCATGGTAGGGCAGACCGACACGCGATACCTCATCGTCAGCCATAATGCGGTGACGATGGCGCGCATGCACCGGCTGTTCGGCGTGACCATGGTGGAACGGGGCGTCAGTCGGCTGGTTTCGGTCAATCTGGGCGGCGCGGAGGCCCTTCTGGCAGCGGAATAGCTGATCCTATTTTAGTAACCGTCATTCCCGCGGAAGCGGGAATGACGGAAAAGAGAGCTATCCCCCCTCCATCCATCCCCGCATCCGCCGGAAAAGTCCGCGCTCTGTTATCGGCTCCAGCATTTCGCCCGGTCCTTCCGGATCGAGCGCCTCATTGTCCGCCAGCCATGCCTGCACGCCGTTCAGATCCGGCGTCACATAGGGCCGCAAGGTCCGTCCCGGCCTGTCGCGCAGCTGTTCGATGGCGGCGATCAGCCCCTGTTCGGCAATTACCGCCGCCACCCGCTCGACCGGCAGGTCGAGATGCTCCGCGATCAGATCGTCGCGAATGGCGCGGATCGCATCTTCCCGCCCTGCATTGGCGGGCAGCGCCGCGTCGATCGTCACGTCGCATTCGGTGTCGAGCCGCATCGATCGGTTGTTCATGTTGGACGATCCGACGCGCAGCACCCGGTCGTCGACGATCAATATCTTGGCATGGACATAGATCGGCTCCCCCCGCGCCGTGAAGGGATGATAGAGCCGGAACCGGCCATGGACGTCCCGCGCCTTCAGCGCCTCGAACAGCCGGGCGCGGGCCGTGTCCATCGCCTGCTGCTCCAGCCAGCCGTCGGCCTGCTCCGGATTGACGATGACGATTTCCGGCCCGTCCTCTTCCGCCAGCCGCGCCGCGATCGCCTCTGCAATGCGGCGGGAGGCGAAATATTGGCTCTCCGCGTAGATATGGCGCCGCGCCGCCGCGATCTGGTTCACATAGAGCCGCTCGATCTCGATCAGCGGTTCCTGATCCTCCATCTCCGGCGCGGAACGGGATATGGCGATGTCCACATCCTCGAACTGCACCGGCAGCGCATCGGGCCAGCAATCCTGCTGGCCTTCGACCGGCGGCAGTTCCCCGCCGCCCGCGCCCTTCCACCGCGCCCGCGCATGTTGCCCCAGCGCCGCCGCCACGGGGCCCTGCAAGGCCGTGGTCGCATCATGCCAGGGACCATAGGGCGATCCGTCCGGATGCCGCCGCCACGGTTCCCCGTCGCGGTGATGCCGCGTGTCCCAGCGGTCGCCGGTCATGTCGATCCCGCCGCAAAAGGCGAAGCAATCGTCGATCACCACGATCTTCTGATGATGGGAGGCGGCGGTCGGGTGATGGCTGTCCAGCTTCACCGTGATCCGCGGATTGACCATCCAGCGGACCGTGGTGAACAGGTTGGACGGCCGCGCCATCGACTTCATCGCCCCCACGTCCCAGCGCAGCAGGAAGATTTCCAGCTCTGGCGTCCGCTCCACCAGCCAGCTTATGAAGTCCCCGATCACCGTCGGCGCGCCGTCGCTCGCCTCATCCTCGCGGATCAGCGTGATGGCGGCGTCGAAATCCCAGCCGATCAGCATGATCCGCCGCTTCGCCTTCATCATCGCGGCGCGGGCATGGCGGAAATAGGCGTCCGCATCGACGATTACGCTGGCCTTCAGCGCTCGCGCGATCCGCCAGCAATCCTCCCCCTCGCGCGGGCCGCTCATGCGCTGCCCACCACCAGGCAGCCCAGGAACATCAGCAATCCCGCAAAGCGATTGGAGCGGAATTTGGCCAGGGGATCCATGCCGTCCTCCTTCAAAGTTGCGACCTGCCAGGCCAGATGCGCCGCCATCGGCAGCAGCGCCGCCAGCGCCAGGCCCTGCGGCCGGACCTGCCAGATCGCGCCGCCCCACAGCGCCAGGGCCAGCGCGTAGCAAAGCGCCACGCCCGCCCGCACATGCCTGCCCATGGACAGGGCGCTTGATCCGATGCCGATCAGCGCGTCGTCCTCCCGATCCTGCAAGGCATAGATGGTGTCATAGCCCACCACCCAGACGATGCAGCCGCCATAGAGCAACAATCCCGGCATGGCGAGGGTTCCCGCCACCTCGCTCCATCCGACCAGCGCGGCCCAGGAAAAGACCAGCCCCAGCCAGATTTGCGGCCAGCCGGTGATTCGCTTCATGAAGGGATAGGCCGCCACCAGCGCCAGCGAGCCCAGGGCCACGACCTGCGCATATGGATGCAGTTGGAGCAGCACCGCCAGCCCGACCAGGCAGAGGGACAGCAGCCATATCCACGCCGTCCTCAGCGACACCGCACCGCTCGCCAGCGGGCGCGATGCGGTGCGCGCCACCTGCCGGTCGAGGTCGCGGTCGACAATGTCGTTGAACACGCATCCCGCCCCGCGCATGGCGACGCTGCCCAGCAGCAGCCACAGGATCAGCGGCCAGCGCTGCCCGGCGCCCCCCGCCAGCGCCACCGCCCAGGCCCCCGGCCAGAACAGCAGCCACCAGCCGATCGGCCGGTCGAACCGCGCCAGCAGGGCGAGAGCCCTGGGAAGGTCCGGCAAGCGGGCGACCAGGCCGCGGGCTTCGCTGTCGGGAACGATGCTGCTTGTCACATTTACTCCGTTCGTCCTGATCTTGTCGAAGGACCGTTCTTCTCTAGAAGGAAAAAATGGGCTTCGACAGGCTCCGCCCGAACGGATGATGGATTTTTTGATGACCGCAACCCCCGCCTGGCCGCCGCAAAGCGCGCCGCGCCTCCATGTCGAAACGCAACTGGGCGAGGGCGTTTCCGTGCCGGTCGACGGCAACCCTGCCCATTACCTCATCAGCGTCATGCGGGTGAAGGCGGACGACATCGTCCTGCTGTTCGACGGCCGCTCGGGCGAATGGGCGGCCAAGGCCCGCGACATCCGCAAGCGCGACCTGGTGCTGGAGGTGGTCAGCCGGACCAGGTCGCCGGAGGACGTCCCCGATTTCTGGCTCTGCTGCGCGCCGATCCGGAAGGGGCGCATCGACCTGGTCGCGGAAAAGGCCTGCGAATTGGGCGTGGCGCGGCTCCAGCCCGTGCTCACCCGCCGCGCCGTGGTGGACAAGCTCAACCTCGACCGGCTCCATGCCCATCTGGTGGAGGCGGCCGAACAATGCGGGCGCACGGCGCTTCCCGAACTGGGGCAAATGGCGAAGCTCGACGCGCTGCTGAGGGATTGGCCCGACGGACGCTGGCTTTTCTTCGCGGATGAAAGCGGGGGCGAACCGCTGGCGGATACGCTCAAGGCCCATCCCGGCCCCGCCGCCTTCCTGATCGGCCCCGAAGGCGGCTTCGACCCCGCCGAGCGCGAAGCGATCCGCAGGGTGGCGAAGGCTATCCCGGTTTCGCTGGGTCCGCGCATTTTACGCGCCGAAACCGCCGCTATCGCCGCGACGAGCGCGTGGATGACGATCAACGGGGACTGGCGATAGCTTTGGCCGTTTGCGCCCCTGCCTTCGCAGGAGCGCGCTGTACAATAATCAAGGAATATCGTTTTCTTCCGCAACCGGATTGAAGCCTTCATCGACGCAGCTTATCTGAGCGCCGAACGTTGCGCCTTTGACGCAGGCGGGGGAAAGATTAAGGCGGGGCATGAGCACCAGAACCGACTCAGGAGGGATCGATCCCGTCATCGAGAGCCGCGAGCAATTGATCGCGGCCTTCGCCAAGGGCGCAAAGCCTAAGGATCGCTGGCGCATCGGCACCGAGCATGAGAAATTCGTCTACAGCCGCAAGGATCATCACGCCCCCAGCTATGACGAGCGGGGCGGCATCCACACGCTGCTGATCGGGCTGACCCGCTATGGCTGGAATCCGGTGTTCGAGGGGGAGAATATCATCGCCCTCAGCGGCGCCGACGGCACCATCAGCCTGGAACCGGCGGGGCAGTTGGAACTGTCGGGCGCGCCGCTGGAAAATCTGCACCAGACCTGCGCGGAGACGAGCCGCCATCTGGAGCAGGTGAAATATGTGGGCGACATGCTGGGCCTGGGCTTTCTGGGCCTGGGCATGTGGCCCGACAAGAGCCGCGAAGAACTGCCCATCATGCCCAAGGGGCGCTACGACATCATGCTGCGCCACATGCCGCGCGTGGGGTCGCTGGGCCTGGACATGATGCTGCGCACCTGCACCATCCAGACCAACCTCGACTATGGCAGCGAGGCGGACATGGTCAAGAAGTTCCGCGTCTCCCTCGCCCTGCAACCGCTGGCGACGGCGCTGTTCGCCAATTCCCCCTTCACCGGGGGCAAGCCCAACGGCTTCCTGTCCTATCGCAGCCATATCTGGTCGGATACCGACCCCGGCCGCACCGGCATGCTGCCCTTCGTGTTCGAGGACGGCTTCGGCTATGAACGCTATGCCGACTATGCGCTCGATGTGCCGATGTATTTCGTCTACCGCGACGGCCGCTATGTCGACGCGGCGGGCCAGAGCTTCCGGGACTTCCTGAATGGCAGGCTGCCCGCCCTTCCGGGCGAGAAGCCGACGGAGAAGGATTGGGAGGACCATCTGTCCACCGCCTTCCCCGAAGTGCGGATGAAGAGTTTTCTGGAAATGCGCGGCGCGGACGGCGGGCCGTGGAACCGCATCTGCGCGTTGCCGGCTTTGTGGGTCGGGCTGCTCTATGACGAGGGCGCGCTGGACGCCGCCTGGGATCTGGTCAAGGACTGGAGCATGGAGGAGCGGCAGGTTCTGCGCGATTCCGTGCCGAAACTGGCGCTGGATGCGCCCATTGCCGGCAACCGCAAGCTGCGCGACATAGCGGGTGAAGTGCTGGACATCGCCCGCGGTGGCCTTTCGGCCCGCGCCCGGCTCAATGCCTCAGGCGACAATGAGACCGGCTATCTGGCCCCGCTGGACGAGGTCGTCGCCTCCGGCCGGACCCACGCCGAACGCCTGCTCGCCCGCTACCATGGGGAGTGGAAGGGCGACCTCAGCCAGATCTATGCCGAGGAAAGTTTCTGATCCTCTGTCCTCTCCCTGCCGGAGAAGGATAGGCGGCCTGTCCCGCGCCGCTGGTCCGGCGCGGTTGGGGGTGTTGCGTGCCGCTCATTCGGCAGGCTGCGCCAGCCCCACGGACTTCCGCCCCGCAATCCACGCGAAGAAGCGCGGTACGGCGCCATTGCGTTCCATCCAGTCGCTATAGGCGCGATATTCCGGATCGGCGCCCAAATGCGCCTCCTCGGTCTTCGCGCGCCAATAATAGACCGCGTTGGTTACGCCCAGCAGCGCGCAGTTCCGCACCACGTCGGTCAGGCTGCCCGACAGGCTCAGGAAAGGCAGGGCGGAAAACCACCAGAACAGATTTTTCGACAGATAGGCCGGATGCCGCGTCCAGCGATACGGCCCATGGGTCAGGATCCCCCGATGTGTCAGGTTGGAGAAACGCAGCCCGAAAGCCACCGTCGCCCAGGCATAGATGGCGGTCAGCAACACCAGCCAGCCGCCCAGCAGCCATTGCAGGGCCTCATGCCCCCGCGTCCAGACATCCCATTCAGCCCCGCCCGCATGATAATCGATCGGGCCGCCATTGCCCATCAGCACGAAGGGCGGATAGCAGATCAGCGCCGCCACCCACCCGGCCAATAATGGATTGGCCGTGCGGATATGCGAATCCAGCGGCTTCATCGTCAGCATATAGCCGACGGTCGCCATGCAGACGTCGATCATGAACATGACCGCGATCAGGAAACTGGCCAGCGCCACGGGATGGCCGAACGCCTCCTCGATCCGCCAATCGACCACGCTGGTGAAATTGCCCGGCACGATCGACAGCATGAAGGCGAGGAAAAAGCCCTTCACCGCCCAGGCGCGGGCATGATGGGCGACCTCGGCCTTGTCCGGCGCGCCGGCGGCCCCGCCGATCACCCATTGGCCGAAGGCATGGCTGGCGTCCCTCGGCTCGATCAGGCGCCGGTCCAGCCAGATCACATAGGGCACCGACGCCGCCAGCAGCCATGGCGCCGCGCCCATCAGCACATTCATGGAAAGGCGATAATCCCCGCTCCAATACCAGCGGGCGATGCAATAGAAGACCGCGATGGCAAGCCAGGTGGCCCACAGGCCGGCGATCTTGACGATGCTGACATCCAGCACGGCCCGCCATGGCCGCGCAGGCGCGGTCCAGTCGATCCCGGTCGATGCGCGGCGATGCACCTTGTCGACCAGCAGCGACCACAGCACCATCGGCAGGCCGCAGGCGGCGACGGCGGCAAAGCCCGCATTCGGCCCGTTCATCCCATAATGCCGCGCCACAAGCGTCCAAAGCCCCAGTCCGACCAGCCCGGCCATACCGACGCCGTGGCTGACGGCTGATTTCGGGCAGGGATCGGCAGGGTTGGTCATGCCGTGGCCCTAGCGGGAAATGGTAAACAACCGGCGAAGGGGGATGGGGGTAGCGGCTATCCTATTCCTCCCCATCGGGAGATGGGGAGGGGGACCAGCCGAAGGCTGGTGGAGGGGAAAGGGGCACGACCTCCGAAATTTCCCCTCCACCACCGCCTTCGGCGGCGGTCCCCCTCCCCACGCTGCGCGTAGGGAGGATTTAAGCCGCGCTTATCCGCCGCCCAGCACGTTGATGGTGAACGCCAATATTCCCAGGTTGAACAGGAATGCGGCCAGGCAATGGAACAGCGCCGCCTGCCGCATGCTCCGGCTGGTCACCGACACGTCGGATGTCTGGAACGTCATCCCCAATGTGAAGGCGAAATAGAGGAAGTCCCAATAGTCCGGCTCCCGCATGCCGGGAAAATCAAGCCCGCCGCTGTCGCCGCCCTTCCCATCGTCCAGATAGAAGATGTGCGCATAGTGCATCGCATAGACGAGGTTGGAAAACAGCCAGGCCAGCGCCAGCGTCGCGAGCAGCAGCGCGACCGCCGCCCGGCTCGGCCCGCCATGCTGGCTGACCGCCACGCCCACGGCGACCAGGATCACCACCGACACGATCGCGGTCAGCAGCAGCATCAATCGCCGGTTCGCGTCGTTTTCCTCCGCCTTGCGCCGCATCGCGTCCGCATCGGAATCCAGCAGCGGCCAGGCGGACAGGATGAACGCCAGCGCCGCGACGTCGAACCCCGCCATCACCGCCTCATGCCATGGAAGCAGGAGGCCTAAGGGCGCCATGCTCGCCAGCAGGGCCAGGAACATGCCATAACGCCAGGGAAAGATCCGCGACCGGCTCATGCGCGCATCAAAGGCATAATCCGCGCCCCGCACAAGGCGCTTTATATCACGGCCGCGATCAGCCCCAGCGCCTGCGCCTCGCTCGCCTCCAGATACCAGTTCTCCGGCGCGCGGTTCAGCAGTTCCTCCATGGAAACCTGCGATCCCAGGATCAGGTTGGCGAAACCTTCATTCTGGATCGAGATCGACGCCTCTATCTCATGCAGCGTGGCCTTGAGCGAAGCGATGCAGGTCGACAGCGGTCCTTCCAGATGGATGTCCCGCGTGATGATGCGTTCGTGGATCATCAGCCGCGTGCCCCGCGCCAGATAGCGGTTCTCCGCCGCGAAGAAGCTCATGAAGGTCGCGCCCGCCGAATAGACCGCCGTCTTGCCCAGGAACACCAGCCGCCGGTCGGGATAGAGATCGGAATGGAAGCGTATATCCTCCCCCATCATCCGCGCGATTTCCGGGTCGCCGCCCAAGGTGGCGATCTCCACCACCACCAGCCCCTGCTGCGGCGCGGACGAAAGGCAATTGCGGAAATGCAGATACATGCCATGGTCGACATAGCCCGACAGCATGATCGCGGGATATTCGAAATCCCTGGGGCCCAGCAATGGCGCCTGCATCGACATGAAAAACGGCTCCTTCCTTCGCCCCGCTTCCTTGGCCCCGCCGGCTGCTCTACGCGCGGGCCGGCAAATGGTGCCTTTGCTTGTCGGTTTTTAGCTGGCGCCCCGCCGGAGACGCCCTTAAAGAACAGATCATGACCAAAGGGCGGGGCGCATGATCGCGAAACTGAAAGGACGGCTGGACAGCACGGGCCTGGACCATGCCATCATCGATGTGGGCGGGGTGGGCTATCTGGTCGGCGCTTCTTCCCGCACGCTCGCGGCGCTGGGGCCGGTGGGCGAAGCGGTGACGGTCCACACCGAAATGCTGGTGTCGGACGATGCGATCCGCCTGGTCGGCTTCGCCCGGGCGGAGGAGCGCGACTGGTTCCGCCTGCTGACCGGCGTGCAGGGCGTGGGTTCCCGCGTGGCGCTGGCCATCCTCTCCGCGCTGGAACCGGCGGAACTGCATCGCGCCGTGGCGGCCGGCGACAAGGCGATGATCGCCCGCGCCAACGGCGTCGGTCCCAAGCTTGCCCAACGCATCGCCAATGAATTGAAGGACAAGATCGGCGCGGCGCCCATGCCGGCCGGGGCGGTCGGCGCCGGGTTTGCGGCGCTGCCCACCGGCGGCCACAGCGCCGATGCGATCTCGGCCCTCCAGAATCTGGGCTTCAAGCCTGCCGAAGCCAGCATCGCCGTCGCCGCCGCCGAAGAGGAACTGGGCGAAGACGCGTCGCTGGATGCGCTGGTGCGCCTGGCGCTCAGGAAAGCGACGAAATGATGAGCATCGCCCTCTCCACCCGTCATGCTGAACTTGTTTCAGCATCCATTCCGCCTCTCGCGCCGAAGGGAAGGAATGATGAAGGAACCGTGCGTCTATATCCTCGCCAGCCAGCCCTATGGCACGATCTATATTGGGGTGACGTCGAACCTGCTGGGACGCTTGCATCAGCACCGCACGAACGGCGTTCCGGGCTTCACCGGGCGATATGCCGTCCACAATCTCGTCCGTTTCGAAATGTGCGACACGATGGAGCAAGCCATCCGTCGGGAAAAGCAGCTCAAGCGTTGGCATCGGCAGTGGAAGATCAATCTGATCGAAACCGAAAATCCGAGGTGGGTCGATCTGGCGGTTGGGTTGGGTTTGCCCTCTCTGGATCAGCACCAGCGGCACGATGGATGCTGAAACTAGTTCAGCATGACGATTGGGTTGGGGGGCGCGCATGAGCGAGGACCGCCTCATATCCTCCACCCGTCGCGTCGAGGATGCCGACGCCGCGCTGCGGCCCAAGTCGCTGGCGGAATTCATCGGCCAGCAGGCGGCGCGGGAAAATCTGCGCATCTTCATCGAGGCCGCCAAGGGCCGCGGCGAAGCGCTGGACCATGTCCTCTTCTTCGGTCCGCCGGGCCTGGGCAAGACGACGCTGGCGCAGATCGTCGCCCGCGAAATGGGCGTGGGTTTCCGCGCCACGTCCGGCCCGGTCATTGCCAAGTCGGGCGATCTGGCCGCGCTGCTCACCAATCTGGACGAGGGCGACGTGCTGTTCGTCGACGAGATACACCGGCTAAACCCGGCGGTCGAGGAAGTGCTCTACCCCGCCATGGAGGACCGGGCGCTGGACCTGATGATCGGCGAAGGCCCGTCCGCCCGGTCGGTGCGGATCGACCTGCCGCCCTTCACCCTGGTCGGCGCGACCACGCGGCAGGGGCTGCTGACGACGCCGCTGCGCGACCGTTTCGGCATTCCGGTGCGGTTGCAATTCTACACCGTCGACGAGCTGGAACTGGTGGTGCGCCGCGCCGCCCGGCTGCTGGACCTGGCCATCACGTCCGACGGCGCGGTGGAGATCGCCCGGCGCTCGCGGGGGACGCCGCGCATCGCCGGACGGCTGCTGCGCCGGGTGCGCGACTTCGCCAATGTGGCGGGCGCGGCGGCGGTGGACGCCAAGGTGGCCGATGCCGCGCTGACCCGGCTGGAGGTCGACCATCTCGGCCTGGACCTGATGGACCGCCGTTACCTGACCATGATCGCGGACATCTATCGTGGCGGGCCGGTGGGTGTCGAAACGCTGGCCGCCGGCCTTTCCGAAGCGCGCGACACGATAGAGGAAGTGATCGAACCCTATCTCATCCAGCTTGGCCTGATCGCCCGCACCGCGCGGGGGCGCTGCCTGAACGCCCTCGGCTGGAAGCATTTGGGCCTCAATCCCCCTTCCCATGTCCAGGATGGATTGTTCGACTGAAATCGCTGGCGGCGACATGCCATGTCGATCGGCATCAGGCCATGCCCCGGCAGCCTCTTCGTCGACATCCATCGCCGGCTCCGACCGGCAAACAAGGAAAGGCCCGTTCCCCCAGGGGGACGGGCCTCTTCGTTCGGGCAGCATGCGCCCGCGAACGCAAATGTCGTCAGGCGGCGCGAACCGCCCTCAGATCACTTGATCTTGGCTTCCTTGAACTCGACATGCTTGCGCACGACGGGATCATATTTCCGGAAGCTCAGCTTCTCGGTCTTGGTGCGCGGATTCTTCTTGGTGACGTAGAAGAAGCCGGTGTCAGCCGAGCTGACGAGGCGAATCTTGACGGTTGCTGGCTTGGCCATGGCCTTAGTCCCTGGTCGTGAATATCGTGAAAAAGAAGAGCGGCCCCAAATCTCTTTCGAGGAAGGGACCGCCCCGTTTCAGCGGTGCCCCATGAGGCAGATTCGGCCCCATGTCAAGGCTCGTGGCCGCAGCGCGGGGGCTGTGCTACACTTTACGCGGCCTTAACCCGCTCCGGTCTATCGGGGAGTTCGGAGTTACAGGACGGGGGAGTCTTCTCCATGCGACATGATCCGATACTGGCCATTCTTGCCGATCTGCTGAGGCGGGTCGACGGGCTTGCGGGGGAACGGGGCCATGTATCGGTCGCGCGGCTGCGCGACGAGATCGACCGGATTCGCCATATCGCCCGCGCCTTCCACCTGGATGGGGTGGAAAGCCTGGCCGGCACCCTGCAATCGGCGCTTTCGCTGCAAGGGGCGGGGCCGGTCGTCATGTCCTATCTCGACCTGATGCGCGACGCGATCTCGGCCGAAATGCCGGCGGCGGCGGAGGTTCTGGCGATGCCCGTCGCCGCCAGGCCGGCGGTCGGGCCGGGCGCGCGCCTGACCGCCTGATCGTCCGGTCGGCCGAATGGATGCATTGCTGATCGCGCTGCTCGGCTGCTTGTTGGCCGAAACCGGGGACAAGGGGCAATTGCTGGCGCATGCGCTGGCCGAACGCTTCCGGCGCGACGGAGCGGTGATCGCGGGAATCGTGGCGGCGGCGCTGGCCAATGCCGCCATCGGCGCGGCGGCAGGCGCCTTCATCGCGCCGATGCTGGGGACCGACGGGCGGCTGCTTTTCCTGGCGCTGGCGCTGATCTTCCTGGCGGCCGGCATGTTCTGGCCGACGAAACAGCCCGATCTTCTGGCGAACTGGCGGCTCGGCCCCTTTTTGACCAGCGCGCTCGGCCTCTTCATCCTCGGCTTCGGGGACGGCGCGCAGTTCCTGATCCTGGGAATCGCCGTGCGGACCGCCGATCCCTTCCTTGCCGCAGCCGGCGGGGCCATCGGCATCATCGCCGCGACGGTTCCCGTCGTCCTGCTGCGCGGCCCGACGTTCAAGGCGCTGCCGCTGCGCGGCATCCGGCTGGGCGGCGGGGTGCTGGTGCTGCTGGCCGGCATGGCGGCGGCGGTGTCTGCGCTGCATCTCGCCTGATCGACTGGCTGCATCACACTGACCGGCATTATCCCGGCAAAAATCGCGGCATTTCATGGCACCATATCGGGCACGGATCATTATATGTCCGAAACCAAGTCCTTCAGCAGGAGCCAAGCATGACCTCCCCCGATCTCAAGACCCCGACGGACCTGCGCAGCAACGCCACCAAGTCTGTGGCGGAGGCGCTGAACGGCGTGCTCGCGGACAGCTATGCGCTGTATTTCAAGACCAAGAATTTCCACTGGCATGTCTCCGGCCCGCATTTCCGGGACTATCACCTGATGTTCGACGAGCAGGCGACGCAGATCCTGGCCACCACCGACCTGATCGCGGAGCGGGTGCGCAAGACCGGCAACACCACGCTGCGCTCCATCGGCGACATTGCGCGCCATCAGTCCCTGGTCGACAATGATGCCGATTATGTCAGCCCCGGCGACATGCTGAACGAATTGCGCGAGGATAATCTGAAGCTGGTGGAGTCCCTGCGCGCCGCGAAGGCCGCCGCCACGGAGGCGGGCGACAACGCCACGGAGGGCATTATCGACGACTGGACGGACGAAGCCGAGGAACGCGCCTGGTTCCTGTTCGAGGCCGGTCGCAACGGGTGACAGGAAAGCCCTCCGGTCGGCCGGAGGGCTTGTTTTCCGGCAGCGCGCCGTGCTCCTGCGCAGGCAGGAGCCCAGTTCCACCGTCTGAACTGGGTTCCTGCCTGCGCAGGAACATGGGCGGGCTTATTCTTCTGTAATCGCCTCAATCGCCAGGATGGTGATCGCGCCCGGCTTCCCGCCGAAATCGACGGTTTCGCCTTCCTCCGCATCCATCATGGCGCGGGCCAGCGGCGCGGAGAAGGCGATGCGGCCTTCCGACGGTTCGGCCTCATCGTCGCCGACGATGTCGATCCGCTTTTCCCGGCCGTTCAGGCGGTAGGTGACGCGGCTGCCGAAGGCCACGGCCTCCGCATCCGGGACCGGCCGCAATTCCGCCGTCGCCAGCCGGGTCCGCCAGTAACGCAGTTGGCGCTTCAGCTTCTTCGCGTCCTCTGCGGCCATGGCTTCGGTCTCGACCGCTTCCAGCGCCTCCACCTTCTCCCGCGTCAGCCGCAGGCCCCGCGCCGTCACCCAGTTGGGACCGGGTGGCAGGGGGATCTCAAAGGTGGGTTCCAGATGCTCCTCGTCACTCTCGCGACGGAAGGCGACGCTCATCACACTCTCCTATTCGAACGTCCGTGGCGCCTCTACGCGCACGGCCTAGTCTTCGTCGAACAATCCGGCGAGTTGCTCCACCATCGTGCCGCCAAGCTGTTCGGCATCCATGATGGTCACGGCGCGGCGATAATAACGGGTGACGTCATGGCCGATGCCGATGGCGACGAGCTGCACGGGCGAGCGATTCTCGATCCACTCGATCACCTGCCGCAAATGGCGCTCCAGATAGGTGCCGCTGTTCACCGACAGGGTGGAATCGTCGACCGGCGCGCCGTCGGATATCACCATCAATATGCGGCGTTCCTCATTGCGCGCGATCAGGCGGCCATGCGCCCAGAGCAGCGCCTCTCCGTCGATATTCTCCTTGAGCAGCCCCTCGCGCATCATCAGGCCCAGATTCTTGCGCGCCCGGCGCCAGGGTTCGTCGGCCTTCTTGTAGATGATGTGGCGCAGGTCGTTGAGACGCCCCGGCATCGGCGGACGCCCGGCGGCCAGCCAGTCCTCCCGGCTCTGCCCGCCCTTCCACGCCCGCGTGGTGAAGCCCAATATCTCGGTCTTCACGCCGCAGCGTTCCAGCGTGCGCGCCATGATGTCGGCGCTGATCGCGGCGATGGAGATGGGCCGCCCACGCATCGACCCGCTATTGTCGATCAGCAGCGTGACGACGGTGTCGCGGAATTCGGTATCCCGCTCGATCTTGTAGGAAAGCGAGCGCGTCGGATCGATCACGATCCGAGCCAGCCGCGCCGCGTCGAGCAGTCCTTCCTCCTGGTCGAAGTCCCATGACCGCGACTGCTGCGCCATCAGCCGCCGCTGGAGCCGGTTGGCGAGTTTGGTCACCGCCCCCTGCAGGCTCACCAATTGCTGGTCGAGGAAGCCGCGCAGCCGCAGCAGTTCATCCTCGTCGCACAGATCCTCCGCCGTCACGACCTCATCGTGAAGCTGCGTGTAGGGCTTGTAGTCGAAACCCGGCGGCAGGTCGCCCATCGGCCGGTTCGGGCGGACCGGCATCATGCCTTCCTCGCCCATATCCTCCGCGCCTTCCTCGCTGTCGGCGTCGAATTCGTCGCTATATTCGGTTTCGCCCTCCTCGGTGTCGCCGCCCTGATCCTCGGCCCGCGCCTCCGCGAAGGCGTCGCTGTCGCCCGCCTGATCCTCTCCGCTGTCGCCGTCTTCTTGGCTCTGCTCCTCTTCCTCGCCCTCTTCCTGCGGTTCGGAATCGTCGGTTTCGGGCGGCACGTCGGCGTCGATCAACTGGAGATGCTCCAGCATGGCGGACGTCAGCTTCTGGAAGGCGCGCTGGTCGTCTATCGCCATGGCCAGCGCGTCCAGATCGGCGCCCGCCTTGTCCTCGATCCACTGGTCGACCATGGCGAGGCCCGCCCGCACATCCTTCGGCGCGGCCTGCCCGGTCAGCCGCTCGCGCACCTTGAGCGCCAGCGCGGTCGACAGCGGCACCTCGTCGGCGGAACGGGCGCGGCGGATCGGGTCGGATTTCAACTTCAGGTCCAGCGCATGGTTGAGGTTGGCGCGCACCCCCTCCATCGCCCGCGAACCGATCGCCTCCACCCGCGCCTGCTCGACCGCGTCATAGACCGCCCGCGCCGTCGCGTCGGCGGGCGCGGCGCTGTTGTGGACCTTCGCATTATGGTGCCGCAGCCGCAGCGCATTGGCGTCGGCATAGCCCCGCGCCAGCGCCACCTGATCGGCGGGCAGGTTGCGGCCGGGCGTCGGCACCTTGATCGCCTTGCCCGCCATATGCGGCGTGTCGGCGGTGAAGCCCACCTCCACCTCCGCGTCGCGGGCGATGGAGCGCGCCGCGCCGGACAGCACATCCTTGAAGGCGTCGAGGGGCGAACGGTCGGCCATCAGTCCAGCAGCATCCCGCGCATCGCATCCCGCGCCGCCGCGTCGACGCCCAGCATGTCGTTCAGATAGCCGTCCACGCCGCCATGGCTTTCATCCAGCGCCGCGAAGAAGGAATCCAGATAGGCCGATTCCGCCCTCAGCAGCGGTTCGAGCATATCGGCCCCCGCCAGCCGCATCCGCGCCACCAGCGTGTCGCGCTGCGCCAGCAGCCAGTCCCAATCGGCATGGGCGTTGGTCGCCAGATAATCCTGGACGATGGTCGGGCGCGGCACGCCCAGCGCCGCCAGGATCAGCGCCGCGCCGACGCCGGTGCGGTCCTTGCCCGCCGAACAGTTGATCAGCAATGGCACGCGACCGTCCGCGATCCGTTCGAACATGGCGCGATAGGATGCGGCATGGTCCACCGGAATCATGCGATAGAGGGCGATCATCGTCCGCCGCATATCGTCCGCCGTGGCGCCGTCGCGCTGGAGCATCTCGCCCAGCAGGCCGCTGCTTTCGGTATAGTCGCGGCAGAAATAATCGACATCCGCCCCGTGCCAGAGCGTGGGTTCGGCCGTCCGCTCATTGCCGCGGCGGAAATCGCAGATCGCCCGGATGCCGAGCGAGCGGAGATGGTCCGCATCCCCGTCCGTCAGCAGCGCCATCGTCCCCGACCGGTAGAGCATGCCGCGCTTCACGCAGCGCCCGTCGGCCGTCGCATAGCCGCCGAAGTCGCGCAGGTTGAACGCGCTCTCCAGCGGCAGGCGGCCTTCCTCCGGCGTCAGGGCGGCGGTTTCGCTCACGGCCTCTCGCCCTCCCCGACATAGGGCACGGCGATGGTTTCGATCTGCGTTTCGACTTCGCTCATCAGCTTGTGCACCGGGCATTTCGCGGCGACGGCGATCAGCTTGTCATGCTGTTCCGCGCTGAGTGGGCCGGACAGTGCGATGCGCGTCGTCAGCTTGTAGACGCCCTTGCGCTCCTGGCTGGCGTCGCGCACCACGCCGACATGGATGCCCTCAACCGGAATGCCGTTGCGCTGCGCATACCAGAGCATGGTCATCGCCTTGCACGCGCCCAGGGCCGAATCGTAGAGGTCATGCGGGTCCGGCCCGGCGTCATGACCGTCCGGCGCCGACATGTCCGCGATCAGTTCATGTCCTCTGATGCTGATCCGATGGGCGGTCCCGCCCTCCGCATCGATCCGTTCGACGACGATCACGTCACGCTGCCCGGTGCGCCACGCTTTCGGGCAAATCCTTGCCGAAGACGCGCTGATAATATTCGGCCACCAGCGGCCGTTCCGCCTCGTCGCATTTGTTGAGGAAGCTAAGGCGGAAGGCGAAGCCGACATTCTTGAAGATCAGCGCATTCTGCGCCCAGCTAATCACCGTGCGCGGCGACATGACGGTCGAGATGTCGCCGTTGATGAAGCCCTGGCGGGTCAGTTCCGCCACCTTGATCATATTCTCGACTTCCTTGCGGCCGCCCTCATGATCATATTCGCCGGACTTGGCCAGCACCACCTGCGCCTCGGTCGCGGCGGGCAGGTAATTGAGCGCCACCACCAGGTTCCAGCGGTCCATCTGGCCCTGGTTGATCTGCTGCGTGCCGTGATAGAGGCCGGTCGTGTCGCCCAGGCCCACGGTGTTGGCTGTCGCGAACAGGCGGAACCAGGGATTGGGCCGGATCACCCGGTTCTGGTCGAGCAGCGTCATCTTGCCGTCGGTTTCCAGCACGCGCTGGATCACGAACATCACGTCGGGGCGGCCCGCATCATATTCGTCGAACACCAGGGCCACGGGCCGCTGCAACGCCCAGGGAAGCAGGCCTTCGCGGAATTCGGTGACCTGCTGGCCTTCCTTGAGGACGATGGCGTCGCGCCCGACCAGGTCGATGCGGCTGATATGCGCGTCCAGGTTGATGCGGATGCACGGCCAGCGCAGGCGGGCGGCGACCTGCTCGATATGGCTGGACTTGCCGGTGCCGTGATAGCCCTGCACCATCACGCGGCGATTATAGGCGAAGCCCGCCAGGATCGCGAGGGTGGTGTCCGGATCGAACACATAGGCGGGGTCGAAGTCGGGGACGCGCTCGTCAGCCTCCGAAAAGGCGGGAATCTTCATGTCGACATCGATGCCGAACATTTCGCGCGCGTCGACTTCGCGGTCGGGCGATGCCAGCAGCGTTTCGGCGCGGGTGTCGGGCTGGACGTTCGGGATGTCGGTCATTTCTCTTGTCTCTTCGAGCGGCTGGTCGGCACTGCCCTAACCATCAGGGACAGGCATGTCGATAGAGTGGGGCCTTAACGTGCCGGGATCAAGCAGCCCATTCGGCCAAATTGGCCTGCTGTCCGATCAACGCCGGGCCTTCAGGCAAAGGCCTCCGCCTTGCGCAGAAGCTGATAGGCCTCGATCACCCCCTGCAACGACGCCTCATGGCTCCGGTCGCCGCCATTATGGTCGGGATGGAAGCGCCGCAGCAATTCGGTATAGCGCTGCCGCAGCGCCCGGCGGTCGGCATCGATCGGCAGGCCCATCACGTCCAGCGCCCGGCGGTCGTCCCGCGAGAGGAATTTCCCGTCCTGCCGCATCCGGCTGTCCGCCCGCGCCTTCGCCACCCGTTCCTTGAACCGGGCGCCGATGGCATCCAGCGGATCCTGGAAATCCGACCATTTGGGCGACGGGCTGGCGGCGTTGGAGGAAAAGGCCCGCGTCTCCCGCTCCCATCCCGCATAGGGGCGCTGGGCGGCGGCGATCTCCTCCGGGCTCATGCCGGTGAAGAAATTATAGCCCTGGTTGAATTCGCGCACATGGTCCAGGCACAGCCAGCGCCAATTCGGCCCCTCCCGGTTCGATCCGCTTCCTTCCAGCGGCGGCGCGCGAAATTCTCCCGGCTCCTCGCAGCCCGGAACCGCGCAGGGGCGGTCGCTTTCCACGCGGCCGTGGAAACGGTTGAAACGACGGGTCGAGAAGGGATCGCTGGCCAAGATTGTCCTGATGCAACTGCGGGCAAAGGGCCTATATAGGGGCCATGACCGAGATTCTGAAAGGCCCTGTCGCCACCGAAATCGAAGCCCGGCTGCGCGCCGCCCTGGCCCCCGAACGGCTCGCCGTGATCGACGACAGCGAGAAGCATCGCGGCCATGCCGGGCATGACGGATCGGGCGAAAGCCACTTCACCGTGGACATCGTGTCCGACCGCTTCACCGGCCGGAACCGGGTCGCCCGCCAGCGCCTGGTCAACGCCGCGCTGGCCGATCTGCTGCGCGACAAGGTCCACGCCCTGGCGATCAAGGCCCGCGCCCCCGGCGAAGCGTAACCATAGCGCCGCTCAAGCGTTGTGCCGCCATCCAAGGAGGCGCAACCCATGGCCTATGATTTCTGGTACTGGTCAACCATTGCCGGACGCGGCGAGTTCGTGCGGCTGACGCTGGAGGCGTGCGGCATCCCCTATCGCGACCGCGCCCGCGCCGACGGCGACGAAGCGCTGATGGCGGACATGGAGCGGCACGACGCCGGCCCCGCCTTCGCGCCGCCCTATCTGGTGACGGACGGGCGCACCGTGGCGCAGACCGCCAACATCCTGTTCTACCTGGCCGAACGGCACGAATGCGGACCCGCGGGCCTCAAGCCCCGCTATTGGCTCGCGCAGGTGCAGCTTACCGTCATGGACATGGTGGCGGAAGCGCATGACGTGCACCATCCCCTCGGTCCCGACCTATATTATGAGGAGCAGAAGGCCGAAGCGCTACGCGCCGCCCACGGGTTTCGCGCCCACCGCATCCCAAAATTCCTGACCTATTTCGAACATGCGCTGAGCGCCGAACCGGGCGAATGGCTGGCTGCCCAGCGCTGGAGCCATGCCGACCTGTCGCTGTTCCACCTGGTCGCCGGGCTGCGCTATGCCTTTCCGCTGCGCATGGCGACGCTGATGCCGTCCTTCCCGCGCCTTTCCGACCTGCATGACCGGGTTGCGGCGCTGCCCGGATTGCAGGATTATCTGGCAAGTGACCGGCGCCTGCCGTTCACCCAAGAAGACGTCTTCCGCCATTATCCCGAACTGGACGCAGCATGACCCCGCCCGAATCCATCATCCAGAATGATCCGATCATCCAGACGATCACGCCGACCAGCCATAATCTGGGCGATTTCCGGGTCCATCGCTCCCTGCCGGCGAAGGAACGCACCATGGTCGGCCCCTTCATCTTCTTCGACCAGGCCGGTCCCGCCCGGATCGCGCCGGGACAGGGCGTCGACGTGCGCCCGCACCCGCACATCAACCTCGCCACCGTCACCTATATGTATGAGGGCAGCTTCCTTCACCGCGATTCCCTGGGCACGGAGCAGTTGATCGAGCCGGGCGCGGTGAACCTGATGACCGCGGGCAAGGGCATCGTCCATAGCGAGCGGTCGCCGGACGAGGACCGGGCGAAACTGTCGAAGCTCTCCGCCATCCAGACCTGGCTGGCGCTGCCCGACCGCTATGAGGAAATGGACCCGGCCTTCGAACATGTGGGCGAGGGCGGCCTGCCCATCATCGACGGCGGCCATGCGCGGGCCCGCGTGATCATGGGCAGCCTCTGGGGCCAGACCTCGCCCGTCACCACCTATGCGAACACCGTCTATGCCGACATCCAGCTTGCCCCCGGCGGATCGGTCCCCATCGACGCGGATGCGGAGGAACGGGCGATCTATGTCTCTGGCGGGGACGCGGCGCTGGACGGGGTGATGCTCCAGCCGCAGACGCTCTACGTCCTGCGGCCCGGCATCAGGGCGGCGTTGATGAGCGTGGACGGCGGCCGTGCGATACTCTGCGGGGGAGAGGCGTTCCGGACGCCTCGCCATGTCTGGTGGAATTTCGTGTCATCCTCCACCGACCGCCTGATGCAGGCCCGCGAGGATTGGGAAGCCATGCGCTTTCCGCTGATCCCCGGCGACGACCGGGAATTCATCCCGATCCCCCAGGGGCGGCCGAAGACGGTGAGCTATCCGTGAAGGGGCCTCGCCCTCCAATAATGCAACGTGCTCCTGCGAAGGCAGGAGCCCAGTCCCCCGTCTGAACTAGGCTCCTGCGTTCGCAGGAGCACGGCTCGCTTATACGCCCGGTTCTCCGCAAATCACTGCACGAAGGTCAGCGACAGATTCTCGGCATTTTTCGGAATGTCGATCCGGCTTTCGTTGATCGACGCTTCCTCCCCCGGTTTCAGGCTGGTCCGGTCCGCCTTGGTGGTCCAACTGAACACCAGCCGGTTCTGCCGGTCGCGCAACTGCACCAATACGGGCGGCACGGGCAGCACCTGCTTGCCGCTGTTCACGATCCGGGCGCCGAAGGCGAAATATTCCTCCCCGGTCGGCAGCTTGCGCCGCTCGGCGGGCTTGGAGAGATAAAAGAGCAGGTCGGGATCGCCTTCCTCCGGCACCAGTCCCAGATTGACCGCCCAGCCAGGCGCGCCGAAATACCAGAGCGCTCCGCCGGCCGCGCCGACGGCCAGGCAGAAGGCGAGCGCGGCATAGGTCCAGATCTTCAGCCGGTTGCGGCGCGGCTTCGCGGTGGCCGGTTCGGGTTCGGCCCAATCGTCGCGCGCATCCGCTTCGGCGCGCCCGTAAACATCGTCGAAACGATAGTCCGGCCTGGCCGTTTCCGGGGATGCGGCCTGCGCGACCGGCTCCTCGGGCGCCGCGACCGGCTCGACCGTCGGCGCGGCAGGTTCCTCGACTGGAGGGGGAGGCGGCGGCGGAGGGGGTGGCGCGGGGGGAGGCGGCGGTGCCGCGACTTCGGGCATGCCGGAAGTCGCCAGCGCTTCCTCCCGCGGGGCGAGCGCGGCGCCCTCCTGGAACCAGCTATGCTTGCAGGCGGCGCAGCGAACCTGGCGGCCGTTCGGGCCGACGGCGCTGTCCGGCACGATATAGCGCGTGGCGCAATTGGGACACACCAGGATCATGACGCTTCATAGGCATGAGTTGGATTCGAGGGCAAGCGGCTTCAAGCATGCCGCCAGCATGGACCGCGACTCGCGGGAACAGGCCGGGTCGGCCTCGGATGGGCTTTACGGCCGCCCGTCCGCTGTGCCATGGCTAGAGGCTCGGGGAAGCAGGGAGCGCGCAGGCGCTGAAATTGACGCATGTCGGCCATCGTCCAGTTCGAAAATGTCGGCCTGCGCTATGGTCTGGATAGCGAGACGCTGTCCGACGTCAGCTTTTCGCTCGCCAGCGGCGGTTTCTATTTCCTGACCGGCGCGTCGGGCGCGGGCAAGACGTCGCTGCTGAAGCTGCTCTACCTCGCCCAGCGGCCCAGCCGGGGCGTCATCCGCCTGTTCGGGGAGGATGTGGTGACGCTGCCCCGCAAGCGCCTGCCCGGCTTCCGCCGCCGCATCGGCGTGGTGTTCCAGGATTTCCGGCTGGTGCCGCATCTGTCCGTCTATGACAATATCGCCCTGCCGCTGCGCGTCGCCGGCCTGGCGGAAGGCGAGATCGACGCGCCGGTGAGCGAGATGCTGAGCTGGGTCGGCCTGGGCGACCGGGGCCAGGCGCGCCCCGCCACCTTGTCGGGCGGGGAGCAGCAGCGCGTCGCCATCGCCCGCGCCGTCATCGGCCGCCCGGAAATATTGGTGGCGGACGAACCGACCGGCAATGTCGACGCCGACATGGCCCGCCGCCTCATGACCCTGTTCGAGGCGCTGAACCGGCTGGGCACCACCATCGTCGTCGCCACCCACGACCTGCCGCTGATCGCGCAGGTGGGCAGCGCGCAGATGATGAAGCTGGACAAGGGCCGCCTGTCGGACCCCACCGGATCGCTGCGCTACCCGCCCCGACCGCAGGCGGCCGGCTGATGGCGTCCTCCGGCGCCATGGGCAATCGCCGCGCCGCCGCCGCCGCGCGCCACCGGCTGCTGCCGGAGGGGAGGGTGGCCGGGCCGATGCCATGGATCATCGCGATCATGATGTTCCTGACGGTGCTTTCCGCCGCCGCCGGCCTGGGCCTGGGCGCGGCGGTGAAGGCGATGGGGGCCGACCTTGCCGGGCGAGCGACGGTGCAGATCGTCGAAGCCCATGCCGAACGGCGCGAGCGCCTGAGCGCGGGCATAGCCGCCGCGCTGCGCAAGGACACGACGGTCCGCGCCGTCCGCCCGGTTTCGTCCGCCGCGCTTGCGGAGCAGATCCGCCCCTGGCTGGGGCAGGACGCGGCCAGCGGCGACCTGCCGATACCGGCGCTGATCGACATCGAACTGACGCCGGGCCAGACGGACGGGAAGATCGAGCGCCTCCGCCGCCAGCTCCGCGCCCTCTCGCCCAAGGTCCGCATCGAACCCCATGCCGCCTTCCTCGCGCCGCTCGCGGGCCTGCTTTCCGCGCTTGGCTGGCTGGCGGCCGGCATCGTCGTGCTGATGACGCTGGCGACCGGCGCAGTGGTCGTCCTCGCTGCCCGCGCCGCGCATGACAGCCATCGCGGCACCATCGACGTGCTGCACCTGATGGGCGCGACCGACGTGCAGATCGCCCGGCTGTTCCAGCGCCGCATCGGCCTGGACGCGCTGTTCGGCGGCGCGCTCGGCTTTACCTGCGCCTTGCTGGTGATCCTGCTGCTGGGGGCGCGGCTGATGGCGACGGGATCGGAACTGCTGAGCGCCGTCCAACTGCCATGGACAAGCTGGGTCGCGCTGGCCGCGATACCCATGGGTTGCGTGCTGCTGGCGCGGATCGCGGCGCGCTGGACGGTGTTGCGGTCGCTGGGGCGGCTGCTGTGATCGTCCGCTTCATCGCCGTCACGCTGCTGGGATGGATGCTGGGCTTCGCCTGGTTCGCGATTTTCCTGCCGCAGCCGCTGGACGGCCGCCAGACCGACGCCATCGTCGTGCTGACCGGCGGGGCGGGGCGCATCGATCGCGGCCTTGCCCTGCTTCAGGACGGCGCGGCCAAGCGGATGCTGATCTCCGGCGTGGACCGCTCGGTCCGCCCGGTGGAGCTGGCCGCGCAATATAAGGTGCCTGAACGCCTCTTCTCCTGCTGCATCACGCTTGGCCGCGAGGCCATCGACACCCGGTCCAACGCCATAGAGACCGCGCACTGGCTGGAACGCCGCGACTTCAAGACGGTGCGCCTCATCACCACCGACTGGCACATGCGCCGGTCCGCGCTCGAACTGCGGCAGGCCTTGCCGGAACGGGTCACGCTGGTCTACGACGCCGTGCCCAGCCGCCCCAGCCTCACCATGCTGGCGCGGGAATATAATAAATATCTGCTGCGCCGGGCGGCGGCGCTTATTGGTATCTGAACGGTTCACCCGGAATGCTGACCGCGCTGCGATCCCTCGCCTTCATGTCGATCTTCTATCCGGGGTCGCTGCTGTTCGTCCTTGCGGCCATGGCGGTGGATCTGGTCGCGCCCCGCTCCATTCCCCGCGTCGCCACCGCCTGGAGCCGCTTTCATCGCGGCTGCGCGCGCTGGCTTCTGGGGCAGAAGGTGCGGGTCGAGGGAAGGTTGGAGGACGGGCCCTATCTCTACATCCTCAAGCATGAATCGATGTTCGAGACGATCGACCTGCTCTGCCTGCTGGACCGTCCGGCCATCGCCGCCAAGCGCGAGCTGTTCGACATTCCGCTCTGGGGCGGCATCGCCCGCCGCTATGGCCTGATCCCCATCGAACGCAGCGCGGGGGCGAGCGCGCTGCGCGCCCTGCGCGCCGCCGCCAGGGCGACGACGGCGCAGGGCCGCGCCATCTGCCTCTTCCCCGAAGGCACCCGCGTCCCCCATGGCGAAAGGCCGCCGTTACGCGCCGGCTTCGCGGGGCTTTATGTGCTGCTGGGCCTGCCGGTAGTGCCCATCGCGGTCGACAGCGGCCGGGTTTCGCCGCGGGGCAAGTTCATGAAGCGCAGCGGCACGATCACGTACAAGGTGGGCGAGATCGTTCCGCCCGGCCTGGATCGGAACGAGGCCGAGGTCCGCGTCCATGCAGCGATCAATGCGCTGAACGAGCCTTTATAGGCTGACGTGCTCCTGCGAACGCAGGAGTCCAGTCCCGCCCTCGCTGGCTTGGGCAAGTTCGAACTGGGTTCCTGCCTTCGCAGGAGCACGCTGCTATTTAATGCGAACGCCCGAAGTCGGGCTTGGGATCGTCCTGTCCCTGTTCGATGATCGAGCGCCGGATCGCCCGCGTGCGGGTGAACAGGTTGAACAGCGCGTCCCCGTCATTCCAGCGGATCGCCCGCTGCAAGGCCGACAGATCCTCCGAAAAGCGCTGGAGCATCTCCAGCACCGCATCCTTGTTCGCCAGGAACACGTCGCGCCACATGGTCGGGTCGGACGCGGCGATGCGGGTGAAGTCGCGGAAGCCGCCGGCGGAATATTTGATGACCTCCGACTGGGTCACATCCTCCAGGTCGCTGGCCGTGCCGACGATGGTATAGGCGATCAGGTGCGGCAGATGGCTCGTCACCGCCAGCACCAGGTCGTGATGGGCGGGGTCCATCGTCTCGACATCGGCGCCCACGCGCCGCCACAGTTCGGAAACGCGCTCCACCGCCGCCGGATCGGCGTCGGCGGGCGGCGTGACGATGCACCAGCGGCCCTGGAACAGGGAGGCGAAGCCCGCCTCCGGCCCGCTATTCTCGGTCCCCGCGACGGGATGCGCGGGAATGACCTTGCGCCCCGGCAGCGCCGCGCTCAACTGCGCCAGCACGTCGGCCTTGCAGGAACCCACGTCGCTGACGATCGCCTCGGCCGGCAGGTCGTCGGCAATCTCCGCCGCCGCCGCGCCCATGGCCCGCACCGGCACGCACAGCACGACCAGATCGGCGTCCATCACCGAAGCGCCCGCCGTATCGGTCACGTCGTCGGTCAGGTCGATGGCCCGCGCCACCTCCCGCACGCCCGCGTCGGCGTCATAGCCCGTCACCCGCACCGTCGGCATATATTCGCGGATCGCCCGCGCCAGCGAGGAACCGATCAGCCCCAGCCCGATGATCGTGACGCGCGAAAATGGCAGCATCAGGCCGCTTCCGCCATGGCGCGCAGCTTGGCCGCGACCTTGCGCACCTGATCCTCCGTGCCGATGGTGATGCGCAGGCCGTTGGGCAGCCCCTGCCCCGGCAGCCAGCGGGTGGCGAAGCCTTCGTCCCACAGGCCCTTCATCGCGGTCTCCGCGGTCAGCTTGCCGTCGAACAGGATCAGCAGGAAATTCGCCTTGCTCGGCACGGCGCGCAGCCCATGGTTGGACAGCGAAGCCACTTCGCCCGCCAGCCATTCGCGCCATTGCCGGTTATGCGCCCGGCTCGCCTCGACCCAGGCGGTGTCCTGGACCGCCGCGACCGCCGCCGCCTGGCCCGCCGTCGTCACGTTGAACGGCGCCCGGATGCGATGCAGCACGTCGATCACATCGGCGCTGGCATAGCCCCAGCCGATCCGTTCCGCCGCCAGCCCGTAAATCTTGGAGAAGGTCCGGGTCACGAAGACATTGGAGGCATTCTTCGCCAGTTCCAGCCCGCCATCATCCTCTTGCCCGTCCAGATATTCGGCATAGGCCTGATCCAGCACGAACAATATGTCGGGCCGCAGCCCCGCGTGCAGCCGCGCAATTTCTTCACGCGACGTCATGGTGCCGGTTGGG
This sequence comes from Sphingobium sp. HDIP04, assembly GCF_000445085.1. Lineage (NCBI taxonomy): Bacteria > Pseudomonadati > Pseudomonadota > Alphaproteobacteria > Sphingomonadales > Sphingobiaceae > Sphingobium > Sphingobium sp. HDIP04. The sequence goes on from NZ_ATDO01000109.1 coordinate 27,119, forward strand.
TTGTTGGGATTGGCGAGGAAGACGACCTTGGTCTTTTCCGTGACCGCCGCGAGCAGCGCATCCACATCGGTCGCATAGTCGGCGTCCGGCGCGACGACCGGCGTCGCGCCCACGCGGCGCGCCGCGATGTCGTACACCGAAAAGCCGTAGCGGACGTAGAGAATCTCGTCCCCCGGCCCGGCATAGGCGCTGGCGGCGATATGCAGCAGCTCGTCCGATCCGGTGCCGTAGATCACCCGCGCCGGGTCCAGCCCATGCGCCGCCGCAATCGCCTCGCGCAGCCTGGCCGCGCCCGGATCGGGATAGGTGGCGAGGTCCGCCGTCGCCGCCGCCAGCGCGGTCCGCGCCGCGTCTCCGGTGCCCAGCGGATTTTCATTGGCGGACAGCTTCACCAGCGGCCGCCCGTCATCGGCGGCCGACTTGCCCGGCACATAGGGCGAAATGCCGAGAATCCAGTCTTTGGGAGCAGGTTTTGTCATGCGCCGCGCTTTAGCGCCATCGAAGCCAAACGCAAAGCGCTTGGAGGGCAACAAGGCGCCGAATGATGTCGCCCTGTTCCTGCCTTCGCAGGAACAGGAAATATTACACCACCGGCGTCAGCAGCGGCTCCCCCGCCGCCCAGGCATCCAGATTGGCAAGCACCAGGTCGGCCATGGCCCTGCGCGTCTCGACGGTCGCGCTGCCCTGATGCGGTTGCAGCACCACATGGTCCATGCCGAGCAAGGCTTCTGGCACATGCGGTTCGTTCGCGAAGACGTCCAGCCCCGCGCCCGCGATCCGCTTTTCCGCCAGCGCCGCCACCAGCGCATCCTCATCGATCACGCTGCCCCGGCTGATGTTGACGATCACCCCTTCCGGACCCAGCGCGTCCAGCATCGCCGCATCGACCAGCCCCCGCGCCTCCGGCCCGCCGGAAGTGGCGACAATGATCACGTCGCTCTCCCGCGCGAAATCCAGCGGATCAGCCACATGGCGATTGGCCGCGTCCGCCGCGGGCCGCCGGTTGTGATAGAAAATCTCCCCCGCCACCGGCTCCAGCCGCCGGGCGATGGCGCGCCCGATCCGGCCCAGCCCCAATATCCCGATCCTTCGTCCTGTCACCCGCCCCGAAAGCGCCGGCTTCACGCCCCGCGCCCAGTCCCCGGCCCGCACCATCCGGTCATTGGCCGCGATATTGCGCACCGTCGCGTAGAGCAGTCCCACCGCCAGGTCGGCGACGTCATCGGTCAGCACGTCCGGCGTGTTGGTGACGCGGATGCCCTTCGCCCGCGCATGATCGACATCGACCTTGTCATAGCCGACCGAAAACAGCCCGATCATCTCCAGTTTCGGCAGGGCCTCCATGATCGCGGCGGAGGCCCCGACCGAACCGAAGGACACCAGCGCCCGCGCCTCCCGCGCTTCCGGCGGAAGCGCGTCGGGATCGGCGTCCGCCGCGACGGCATGAACGACGAAGCGCCGCGCCAGCGCCTCGTCCAGATAGGGATAGAGCGCGCCATAGGCGACGATGGGTATGGAAGGATGGCCAGTCATGCCCGCCATCTAGGCCAAGGGACGGCCGATTGACAGAGCCCGGCCCCGGTCCTAGCCCGAAGCGATATGGCCAGCGCGTCCTTTCCCGATGACAACCGTTTCGGCCTGCGCCGCCAGGCGCGCCTGCCCGGCCCGCTGCGGCTGGACAGCGGAGCCGCGCTGGGGCCGGTCGACATCGCCTATGAAACCTATGGGCGGATGGATGCGGACAGGTCCAACGTCATCCTGATCTGCCACGCGTTGACGGGCGATCAATATGTCGCGTCGGCGCATCCCGTCACCGGCAAGCCCGGCTGGTGGTGGCGCCTGGTGGGGGAGGGGAAGCCGGTCGATCCCGCCCGCCATTTCATCGTCTGCGCGAACGTGATCGGCAGTTGCATGGGTTCCAGCGGGCCCGCCAGCATCGACCCCGCGACCGGCGAGCCGCATGCAATGCGCTTCCCGGTGATCACCATCGCCGACATGGTGCGCGCCCAGGCCATGCTGCTCGATCATCTGGGCGTCGACCGGCTGCGCGCCGTCATCGGCGGCTCCATGGGCGGGATGCAGGCGCTGAGCTGGCCGACCCTCTATCCCGAACGCGTGGAAAGCTGCATCGTCATCGCGTCGACCGCCCGCCACAGCGCCCAGAACATCGCCTTCCACGAAGTCGGGCGGCAGGCGATCATGGCCGATCCCAACTGGCGCGGCGGCGATTATTATGCCGACGGCGCGATCCCCAGCGCGGGGCTGGCGGTGGCGCGCATGGCGGCGCACATCACCTATCTGTCCGAAGCGGGGCTGACCGAGAAATTCGGGCGGCGGTTGCAGGGGCGCCCGGAAAACCCCAACGGGTCAAAGACCTTCGGCTTCGATGCCGATTTCCAGGTGGAATCCTATCTTCGCCACCAGGGGCTGAGCTTCGTCGAGCGGTTCGACGCCAACTCCTATCTCTACATCACCCGCGCCATGGACTATTATGACATAGCGGAGGATCATGGCGGCAGCCTGGCCAGGGCCTTCGCGGCATCGAAGGCGCGCTTCTGCCTCGTCAGCTTCGACACGGACTGGCTCTATCCCACGGCGGAGTCCCGCCTGATCGTCCATGCCCTCAATGCCGGCGGCGCGCAGGCGAGCTTCGTCGAACTGTCCAGCCCGTTCGGCCATGACGCCTTCCTGCTGGAATGCCCGGAACTGAACCGCGTGGTCGACGGCTTCCTGACGGGCGGGCGCGCATGAGCCTGCGCCCGGACCTTGCCCTGATCGCCCGGACCGTCACGCCGGGCGCGCGGGTTCTGGACGTCGGCTGCGGCGACGGCGCGCTGATGGCGGCGCTGCGCGATGCGAAACAGGTCGACGCCAGGGGGTTGGAGATCGACCCGCGCAATGTCGCCGCCGCCGTGGGCCGGGGCCTTTCGGTGGTGCAGGGGGACGCCGACACCGACCTTGCCACCTATCCAGAGGCCAGTTTCGATTATGCGATATTGAGCCAGACGCTCCAGACCACCCGCCGCCCGGACCGCGTGGTGGAGGAACTGCTGCGCATCGGCAGGCAGGCCTTCGTCTCCTTCCCCAATTTCGCCCATTGGCGGGGGCGGTTGTCGCTGTTCTGGGGCGGAAGGATGCCGGTGACGCGGCTGTTGCCCGACACATGGTATGACACGCTCAACATCCACCATGTCACGGTGGACGATTTCCGCGCCCTGGTGAAGGATCGCGGCTGGACCATAGACGGCCAATGGTTCCTGAAGGGCGACCGCGAAACCACCCATGCGAACGCCAATCTGTTCGCGGAACATGCGGTGTTCCTGCTCAGGCGGTGAAAACCCTTGCCTGATTTCGGCGGGCGAAAGTTGAATTGCGCCAGCCGTGGACCGGGGACGATGGGTTCTCCCCCGGCGACACCCGTAAAATCCGCCTTCTATTCTTCTGCAAGATCAAAATTGCCAGTTCAGGCCTGCCTGAAGCTGATGATTTTGCCCGCTTCGCGCAATCGCGCCCCGATACCCCAGATTGATCTGCAACCGATCGCGTATCGCGCCATGCAACCGCAATTCGCTGATCAGGCTGTCGCGTGCGATCGGCAGGCCGCTGACCGCGAAACGCTGGCCGTCAAGGCCAGCCTGGACCACCGGCAGTTGATCTCCGAACACATGCTGCCAGCCCGCCGACGCGCGCACCGCGAGCCGAGCGTCTCCTACCGCCAGATTGAGGTCGCCGCGCGTGCCTGCGGTCGCGTAGCTGGTGCGTAGGGAATCCGCCTCCAGTTGCAGCGCCGCCGCCGCGCCGCTTTCCTGCCCGCGACCGACATCCAGCCGCACATGCGCGATGCTGGCGAAGGGCTCGATCGATCCCGCCGCCGTCTCGATGCGATAGGCGGTCTCCCCGAACATCTGCGCCGTCGTTGCGCGATATTGCGTGGCAACGCCCTCTGCAAAGCCGGAAAAGCGCACGGACCGCTGGACCGCGACATCCTGCCAGGCAAAGGCCAAGCCGCCGCGCAACGCCACCCGGCCCAGCGTCCCGCCGCCATAGAGCCCGGCGTGGTAGCTGTCCACATCCGCCTGCCCCTGTCCCCTCATCCGATCGCGGTTGTGCCCGCCGATCATGCCAAGGCGAAAGCTGCTGCCGGGTGCCTGAGCCTCGATGCCCATCAGCCCGCCCGACGAGCTTTGGTCGAACCGCGCGGCGTTCCCGTCGCTGCGCCAATGGCTCCAGGCGTCGAGCGCCTGTCCCCAATAGGTCAACCCCGGACGGTCCGGAACCGTTCCCCGCAATCGGTCCAGCGCCGCATCGCGCGACAGGCTGCTGTTCTGGATCAACGCGGCACGCAGCGAGGCATGAAATTCACCGGACAGTTGATCGAAGGCCTTGCGCGCCGTTTCGGCGTCGCTCATCAACACGGCGTCCTGCACCTTGCTGCCCGCCGCCATCCTCTCCAGCGCCGCGCCGGTCGCCTGCTGGTTGGAGGATGCGGCGACATCGCTGAACCGGACATCATTGCGATCCAGCCTCAGCCTCACGCTGTCACGGCCGTAGCGGAGCCGCGGCGTCAGGAAGGCATAGGTGGACGTAAGCGCGTCGAACCGGCCCTGGATCCCACCCTCTGCGAGCAGGATGACATAGGTGGAACTGGGCCGGTAATTGCCGTTGGCGCCGATATGGGCGACCGTGCCGCCGAGCGTCGCCACGCCGGTCACGATGATCGCATCCGCCGACGTGCCGAACGGATCGACCTCCACCTCATAGCGGCTTCCCGGCGCGAAGGTCAGATCTCCCTCCACATGAAGCTTTGCGATCCCAGGGCCGGGCGCGATCCTGCCGCCCGGAGCGACCCGGACGGACCCCAATGTCCCCCGGCCTGCCAGCAGCGCGTTCGCCTCCACCGCAATCTGGCCGCCCAGCTTTCCGTCGACGATCAGCCGTCCGGACTGAAGCTGGGTGCTGCCGGTGAAGCCGGAAGAATCGCCATCGAGGGTCAACGCGCCGCCGCCCGCCTTGATGAACCGCCCGCTGCCGCCGATCCGGCCGGAATAGCGGCTGGCGCTGGTCTCCGCGAACTGGAGTTCCGCGCCCGGCCGCAGGTCGGCATTGCCGGTAAAGCGGCTCGCGGCGGTCGCCAGCCGCCCCTCTTCCAATCGCCAGTCGAGCGTGCTGGGGCCGGTGAGCGTCAGCACGCCGCTGCCCCTTTTCACCATCGTCCCGGCAGTCCCGTCGAGCGCCCGGATCGAGCCGGAGAAACTGCCATTCTCCCGCTGGTCGAACACCAGCGTCGCCGCATTGCGGACATTGCCGCGAAGCGCGCGGGCGTTGCCGACCAGCGTGCCCGCCTCGACCTCGGTATCGCCCGTATAGCTGTTGGCGCCGGACAGGATGAGCGTGCCCGCATCCCGCTTGACCAGGGTCGTGGCCCCGGACAAGGGCGCGGCGATTTCGGCGGTCAGGCTGGAATCCCAGACGCTGCCCGCGCCGACGCGGATGACCGTGCGATCCCCTCCCGCCAATGTAAGCGTGCCTCCCGAAAGGACATAGCCGCCGGTCGCGAATTGCAATCCGCCGGTTTTTACCGCCCCGGCGCCGTTATCGATCAGCACCTGCCCGCTATTGCCGGTGAAGATCGCAAAGCCATTGGCCTTTCCGGCCTCGTTGACGGTCCCGTCCTGCCCGGTCCAACTGAGCGCGCCATTGCGCCAGACGCCGGGGCCGCCGTCCACCCGGCCATTGCCATAGCGGGTCGGGTCGCCGCCGTCCCAGAATTGCAAGGGGCGCGCCGCCGTGCCGGAAAGCAGATTCACCTGCCCCACGGTTGCGGTCTGGATCGAAAGGCTGTCGGCGGCTTGACCGGGCGGCAGCGCGCCGATCTCCAGCCCCCTGTCGGTGAGTTGGCCGCCATAGCTGATGAGCCGATAAAGCCCTTCACCCAGCGGCGCGCCGTTGGCGACATGCAGCGTGCCGTCCAGCGTCAGGTCGCCCGCCACATCGAACAGCGCCGGATCTTGCGTCGTCCCGAAACCTGCCTCTGTGATCGAACCGGCGCCAAGTGCAAGACTTCCCATATGGAGCGTCGCGCCGGCCCTGCCCGTCAGGCGCCCGCCCGTGGCGATCTCCACCGCCCCGACCTGCCCGCCGCCGCTCAACATGCCGTTCGCGCCGACATGGAGCGCGCCGCCCAGTGCGCCATCGACCCGCAGCGCGCTGCCGGCAACCTCGGTTCGCCCGGAGAATGTGGACTGGCCGGTCAGGACGAGCATGTCGGCGCCCTTGACGTCGAAACGGCCATCGCCCGAAAGAGCGTAGGGATAGATGGTTCCCGCCCCCGTCCCCTCGCCCGCGTCGAAGGTCAGCCGTCCCGCCGCGCCTATCTCGACATTGCCGCCAAAGCCGGCCGCGCGGGCCACAAGTGCGCCTTCCTCCACGCGCCAGTCCAGATTGTTGCTGCCGCCAAGGGTAAGCGCGCCCTCCCCCCGTTTGATCATGAAGCCCCAGAAGCTGAACAGGCCGCTGACGCCCCCGGCGAAGATTCCGTCCTGATTCTGATCGAAGATGACGGTGCCGCCATTTTCCAGATTGCCGCGGATCGAATCCGTGTTGCCGATCACCGTGCCGCCATCGACGCGGCTATTGCCCTGATAGCTGTTCGCGCCGGTCAGGATGACCGTGCCGAAATCATTGAAGAACACGCCCCCGTTGCCGGTCAGTTCGGCGTCGATCCGCGTGGTCGCTCCAGCCGTCGAACGGATCGAGCTATAGGCGCCGCCATCGAGTTTCAGTTGCCCGCCGACGAGGCGATAGCCGTCCGTCAGAAAATGCATGCCGGTGACCGCCGGCGCGCCGCTCCCGTCGTCGATCGTTATCGTGCCGGCCTGGCCCTGAAAAACGGTGAAGGCGGGCACGGGCCGCATCGGACCATTCACCGTGCCGCTGCTGTCGGTCCAGTTCGGGTCGGTGGCGCTCCAGACGCCCGAACCGCCGTCGATGACGCCATTCTCCCGCTCGGCCGGATCGCCGCCGTCCCAGAAGCGCAGCGCCGGTTGCGCTTCGGCACTGTCGGGCAGCACCATCAATCCGCCCACGACCAGCGCCGCGATGCTGTCGCTCGCCAGTCGTCCTACCTTCGATACCGATTGCGCAATCGCTCCGCGCCGCCCTTCACCTCGCATCGGCTTAACCCCTTCATCAAGCAGGCCTTTTTATAGCCTCCTGAGGTGCTGCAGCGACGCAATCGCTTTGCGCCATTGCGTTGTCAATCTGCGGGGGAGCGATGGGGCGCTCGCCGAACTCGCCGCCAGGGCGGTTATCCTGGCTTCATCGCGGAACGGAGAGGCGAAGAAGAATTTGACGAGTTCGGACAGATGCGGAAGCTGTTTGACATCAGATACCGCTCACCTGCGACGCTGAAGCGGTTTTAAGCCAGACTTTCCTCGCCCACTCTATAGCGTTCCGCGACCTGCCCGGACCGCGCGGCTTCCATGAATGCGAGCCGGGCCGCCTCGAGCGCTTCCCATATGCCGGTCTCCGCGACCGTCGGCGTGGTGACCAGTTCGCCCGCATCCAGACCGGCAAGCGCTGCATCGACCAGTTGTTCGGCGGTCAGATAGGAATCTTCGGGAAATACGCTTTCGCTGACGCCGGCGGCCGTAAAGAATTCAGTGCGGATAGGACCAGGCTGGACCAACTGTATCCGAATTGCTGTGTCGGCATATTCGGCCTGAAGCGATCGGGTGAAATTAAGCACATAGGCCTTCGATCCGCTATAGGCGGCGGCGCTTGGAGACGGGCTCAGCGCGATGATCGATCCGATATTGACCAGCGTGCCCGCGCCGCGTGAACGGAAGCCCTCCAGCGCCGCATGCGACAGGCGCGAGAGCGCCGTGATGTTCAGCCTCACGACATTCTCCACCCGGTCGGCGGATATGGCGGCCGTCGGCCCCAGCCCGCCGGCGCCGGCATTGTTGACCAGCAGGACGGCGTTTGATTCGCGGACCAGCGCCTCGACCCGGGCAAGGCTTTCCGGCTCCGCCAGGTCCGCCGTTGCCGTCCGGACCTGCACGCCGTGGCGGTCGCTCAATTCCTGCGCTAACTGCCTCAGCCGGTCGGCGCGGCGCGCCACGAGCAGCAGGTCATGGCCGCGCGCCGCCAGCCGATCGGCATAGACCGCTCCTATTCCCGAAGAGGCGCCGGTTACAACCGCTACGCCTGTCGCATCGCCACCCGCTTGTCCGACCATATTGCCAAGTCCCATTCCTACAGCGCTCGAAAGCCGCCTCGCCAGTCCATTGGACCCATCGCCTCTCACGGCTCCGCAAATGGTTCAAATGAGAAAGACAAGACTTTCGGTTTGCATTTCTCAATTTCGGCCGCCTGCCGAAGCGGTGTAGTGTCGGCGTGAATAATGTCACCCCCGCTTCCTGCATCGGTCTTGGGGAAAGCTGGCATCCACTGGTTGGCCGCAGGAGTAAATGATGGCGACAAGGGCGATATCCGCCGCTGATGATGCAACCGGTCGAAGTGCGACGGGTGCGACGGTGGAGCCTCCCGCGCTCGACTGGATTCGCGACGATTTCGCCAGCCGCGCGGCGGATCACGATACCAATGGATCCTTCCCGTTCGAGAATTTCGCTATCCTGCACAAGCATGGATTGCTGTCTGCGGCCCTGCCGGCCGATCTGGGCGGAGGCGGCGCCGATCTGGCCCGGCTCGCAAAGATCGTGCGCGCAGTGTCTTATGGCGATCCATCGACGGGCCTGGTGCTGGTGATGCAATATCTGTTCACCGCCCAGTTCGCGCGCGGCAGAAACTGGGCGCCTGGCCTGCGGGAGAGAGTCCTGCGCAGCGTCATCGACGATGGGGCGCTCGTCAACGGCCTGCGCGTCGAGCCTGACCTGGGTACGCCGGGGCGGGGCGGCGTGCCCGCCACGGTCGTGCGCCGTACCGCGACGGGATGGGTGCTGAATGGCCGCAAAATCTATTCCACCGGGGCGCCGGGCCTGAAATGGATGTCCGTATGGGCGGCCACGGACGAGGATGAACCGCGCATCGGCGGAGTACTTGTCGATTCCGCTACGCCCGGCGTCCGCATCGAGCCGACATGGAACCATCTGGGCATGCGGGCGACCGGCAGCCATGATGTGGTGTTCGAAGATGTCCGCATCCCGGACGATCAATTGTCCGCGCTCGTGCGCCTGCAGGACCAGCATCTCCTGCTCGATGCCGAATTCCAGTTGCGCAACGCCCTGCTGATCTCGATCGTCTATGACAGCGTGGCCCATGCCGCCCGCGACTGGTTCGTTTCCTGGCTGCAACAGCGGGTTCCCACAGCGTTGGGGGCGCCCCTGTCAACCTTGCCGCGCTTTCAGGAATTGGTGGGCAGGATCGAGGCCCTTCTCTACGCAAACAGGCTGTTGCTGGAACGGTCGATCCACATGCCCGATCCGGCGGCCGCCGGTACGGTCAAATATATCGTGACCAACAATGCGGTGCAGGCCGTTCAACTGGCAATCGATGCGATCGGCAATCCGGCGCTTACGCGCGCCCATCCGCTGGAGCGGCATCTGCGCAATGTCCTTTGCAGCCGGGTCCATATGCCGCAGGACGATATTGTCCTGACCGGATTGGGGCGAGCGGCTTTCGCGGCGACGCATGGCTGAAGCAGGCGGCGTGATGGCGAGCCAGCCTGGCGAAGCGCCAAGGGGCCGGCCGCAAGACCGGCCTTGGAATCCGCCGGGCCGGGGGATCGACCAGGCGCTGCGCGACGGGCAACGCCTGCGTTTCGAGGTGCCGCCCGAGCGCGCCGATCCGGCGGAGGAGCGGCTGCACCGCAAACAGCGTCTCGCCGCAACGTTCCGCCTGTTCGCGCGCCACAACCTGTCGAGCGGCATCGCGGGTCATGTCACCGTGCGCGATCCGGAACTGACCGATCATTTCTGGGTCAATCCGCAGGGCGTAAATTTCTGCCATATCCGGGTATCGGACTTGCTGCTGGTGGATGATGGCGGCCGGGTCGTCGAAGGCAGCGGCGCGCTGAACGAAGCGGCCTATGCCATTCATGCCGCGATCCATCGCGCGCACCCCGGCGTCAATGCGGCCGCGCATACCCATTCCTTCTATGGCAAGGCCTGGTCCACAACGGGAAGGCTGCTCGACCCCATCAGCCAGGACGCCTGCATGTTCCATGACGATCATGGTCTGTTCGACGATTATGGCGGTGTCGTACTGGACCAGACCGAAGGCGACAGGATCGCTGCCGCACTCGGCGGCCGGAAGGCGCTGATCCTGCAAAATCACGGGCTGCTGACGGTGGGCCGCTCGATCGAGGCGACGGCCTTCTGGTATCTGGCGCTCGAACGCGCGGCGCACGGGCAGATCGTGGCGGAAGCGCTTGGAAAGCCACGGATCATCCCGGCGGAGGTGGCGGCGCAAACGGCGCGCATGGTCGGCAGCGAAGCCGTCGCATGGATGTGCTTCCAGCCGGAATGGGACATGCTGGTTCAGCAGGAACCCGACTTTCTGCTCTGAGCGTGCGATAGCGACCACCGCTCCCCCTGCTTCGGGGAGCGGTGGTCCCATTCCGTTTCAGAACGTCCAGTTGATCCGCCCGTAATAGAAGCCGCCCGAAGAATCGAACGGCGGGCTGCCGTAATTGAACAGCGTCACGCCGCTCGTTGGCTCATTCACCCCGCTATTGTCGGGGCGCACGCTGAACAGGTTGGCGGCGCCCACAGCGACGCCCAGGCGCGATGTCAGCGCGAGGGAGACTTCGAGATCGGTGATCCAGCGTCCGCCATAGCTGAGATTCTGCGCTGGATTTTCTGTGCGCAGATAACGATATCGGCCATAGCGCGTCACCCGCAGATCGACCGACACCGGGTCGAGCGACCATTTGCTGGCGAGCGCGAGCTTGGATCGTGGCTGGTTGTCGGCGATTTCGCCCCGAAATACGTTCCCGAACGCCACCAGGCTTCCGCCGGGGTTGGGGCCGAGGCCGACGAGCGCCGCCGGAGTCGCCGCCACATGCCGGATCTTCGTGCGGCTGTAGGAATAGGCGGCCGACAGCGACAATTGCCCCAGGGTCGACAGGTCGGCGGTATAATTGCCGACGATATCGACGCCCCTCGTGCGGGTGTCGGCGGCGTTGGCGAAATATTGGACGAATGTGCCGGGCGGGAGACCGTTCGCCGCGAAGATGGCGTTGAGAGCAGGGCCGCTCAGGCTGGCGGTGCGGGCGATCCGATCATCGATGTCGATCTGGTATCCGTCAATCGTCAGCGACAGGTTGCGCGTTGGCTGAAGGGCGATGCCGAGCCCCGCATTCCAGGTTTTTTCGGGCTTCAGGGTGGCGGCGCCCAAAGCGGTCGCCAATGCCGAGGTGGTCGGCGCGGTTTGCGTCGTCGCCGCGACCAGGAGGCCGGTTGCGGGGCTGATCGCCGTGCGGTTGTCAGTCTGGGCATAGCCGATCTGCGAGAGCGAGGGCGCGCGGAAGCCGGTGCCCACCGTGCCGCGAACAGCGAGCCAGGACGATAATTCATACCGGCTGTTGACCTTGCCGCCGACCGTCGATCCCGCGCCCAGCCCATAATGTTCGGCGCGTCCGGCGATGTCGACATACCAGCGCGGCGTGATCGTCAGGCCCAGGTCGATATAGCCCGCAAAGACGTTGCGCGAGACATGGGCGGCCGTCGCGGGGGAAATGGTGATCGCCCCCTGCGCGCCGATCGACGCGATGCTTCCGACATTGGGGTCGCCTTCCTGGTCGCCGGGCTTGATGACATATCCGCCATTGGCATAGCCCAGCGGATCGCCGGCAAAGGTCTGGAAAACTTCGCGCCGCGCCTCAAGCCCCCACTGGACGTGCAGTGGCTTCGCCAGGCCGATATCGATATCGCGCGACACATCGAGATTGTTGGTCCACTGCGAAAAACGGAACCGCGCGAGATTGTCGAAGCTGGTAGGCCCGGTCGGCCCGAGCGACGGATTGAGGGTCAGGTCGCTGTACATGCGCACCTGATTGCGCCCGTAGCTGGAGCTGAAATCCCATTGCCAGCCCGACAGATCGCCCCTGATGCCGGCCAGAAACTGAAAGTCCGTCTCGCTGGTGTTGTTGACCGGGAAATAGCCGTCGGGAAAGACCGTGGAAAAGGATGCGGTGCCGCTCGGACGGCGGATCATGTTGCCGATCTCGGCCTTGCGCCGTCCGAATGTCGCCTGGGTGTAGAGAGTGACGTTCCCGGCCGGCAGCGCGGCATCCAACCCCAGGTTGAAGGCGCGAATGCGCGGGTCGCCATTATGCGCGCCGATGCCGTCCCAGGCGGCGTTCTTCGGATTGGAAGCCGGTGCGTACAGCAGGCGGTTGGTCGCCCGGAAACCGCGCCATGACATGCCGCGTCCGCGCAGATCGCCGCTCAGGTTGACATAGCCGCCATCCCCCAGCCCGAAGCCCAGGCCGCCTTCGGCCTTTGCGCTCCACGGATCGCCATAGCTCTTGTAATGGTTGCCATAGGTCACTGAGACATGGTTCGGCTGGGGCCGGTCATTCAGCACGAAGTTGATGACGCCGGCCACGGCGTCGGACCCATATTGGGCGGCGGCGCTGTCCTTGAGCACCTCGACCGAACGAACCCCTGCGATCGGAATGAAATCGAGGTCGACCGGGCCGAAGCCGCTGGTATCGCCGCCCCCGTTGGTCAACAGCGCACTGTTGTGGCGCCGCTTTCCGTCGACAAGGATCAGCGTATAGGCAGGCGGCAGGCTGCGGTTGAAGATCGGCCGAACGATCGACGCCACACCTGCGCCCGTGCGCCCGAAATTGATGGACGGCAACGTCCGCGCCAGCGCCTCGCCAATTTCCTGTCGGCCGGTTCCGGTCAGTCGGTCAGCCGGGACGATATCGATCGGCGCCGGACTCTCCACCGCCGTCTTTGACGACAGTCCCCGCAATCCGGTGACGACGATGGCTTCACCATCGTCCGCTTCGGCGGATGCAGCGGCGATTTGCGCATGCGCCGCCATGCCGATCCCGCCAATGGAGAGCGCTGCGCCGGTAGCCATGAGTCGAGCCAGCAGCGCTACATATCTTTTTTTCTTCGGCATTTTCGTCCCCATTTGATCACGGTCGACATCGCCAATTTTCCGGCCATCAGGCAGCCGGACAGGCTATCGAGCACGCGAAGGCATAGGGAATGAAGTCCAGGTATAAATATTGATTATTGAACCGGAACAATGATCTTTTCTTATCATTTTATATTATTAATTACCATTATATATGGAAACGATATTTTATTATAAGAATAAGTGCCAAATTGTCCTTCCTAATATATAGATTAATATTATAAATTTATCAGCTTCGTTTCCCCCGGCTAGGCAAGGCATGATTTTTCCCAAATTCGCCGGTCAGGGCCGCTGGCGCTGGGCTGGCATTCTCATGGAGCGAAATATGGCCGGTCATCCCCGCAAGCGTCCGATCTGGCGGGGCGCCAGCGTCGTCCTGGCGCTGCTTTCCGCCGCAGCCTCACTGGCCGGCTGCGGCGGAAAACAACCCGAGGCGGCGCAAGTGCTGCGCGTCGGCAACCAGCGTGGCGGCACGCATGCGCTGATGCTTGCGGCGGGGCAGCTCAAGGATATGCCTTACAAGATCGAATGGGCCGAATTCCCCAACGCCCAGCCGCTGATCGAAGCCATCGCCACCAACGCGCTCGACCTGGGCCTGGTGGGCGGGCCATCCTTCCTGTTCGCTTACAAGAACGACCAGCGCCTCCGCGCTATTCAGGCGCTGAGCGGCGGGACGAAGCAGGAAGTGGCCGGCGTGCTCGTGCACAAGAACGCGTCCTTCGCCAACATGCAGGATCTGCGTGGCAAAGCCATCGGCACGACGCGCGGATCGGTGGGGCATTCGCTTCTCCTTCAGGCACTTCGGCAGAGCGGCATGAAGCCGTCGGACGTCAGGATCAGCTTCGTGGCGCCGACGGAAGCCGTCGCGGCGTTTGCCAGCGGCGATCTGGATGCGCTGGCGATCTGGGTGCCCTATCTCGCGACGGCGGTTCTCCGTCATGACGCCCGCGTGCTGACCTATGCGCACAGGGGCACCTCATCCTATTTGTTCCAGGTCACGAGCGAGAGTTCGATCAAGGACAAGCGCGCCTTGCTGGAGGATTTTTCCCGCCGCTATGGCCGGGCACAGTCCTGGGCCAACAGCCATCCCCGCCAGTGGGGAGAAATTCTCGCCAAGGAAACGGGACTGCCGCTCGATGTCGCGAACTATACCGCCGAACATATGCGCTGGTGGCCGGTGCCGATCGACGCGCAGGTGATCGAGTCCCAGCGCGTTGCCGCCAGGGATTTCGGCACGGGCGGGCCTGCGCAGAATTTCGATATCGCGCGGGGCTTCGACGCATCGCTGAACACCGATCCCACCGCAAAGGGCAAGCCGGACTGACGCCAAGCGCCCCTATGCGCCAAAGCCCTCCGGAGAAATCCGGCGGGCCTTTGCTTGCGGTTTCGCAGTCAGGCGTTTGCAGGCTCCTTGCGGGCCGCGTCGGTCTCGGCCGCGCTACGGCGTTGCGCCACGTAGCGATTCTCAGGCACGGCCAACCCCAGATGGCCGCGTAGCGTATCGCTGCCATAGTCGGACCGGAACAAGCCGCGCGCCTGAAGGATCGGAACGACCTGCTCCACGAAAATCTCGAACTGTCCGGGTAGGGATTCGCCAAGCATGAAGCCATCGACGGCGCCGCTTTCGAACCAGTCCTGAAGCTGGTCGGCCACTTCCTCCGGCGATCCTTCGAAACTGTCCATCGGCTTGCCGAAACGCAGCGCCGTCTCCCGCAGGGTCAGCTTGTCCTGCTCGACCGCCGCCAGCACGGTCTTCACATTGCCCTGGCTGCTGCTCAGCCATTCTTCCTTCACCGCCGGGAATGGCGCATCCAGATCATGCTGCGAAAAATCATAGTCGTTGAAGGATTGCCCCAGCGACAACAGCGCGCCCTCGATCGAAGCATAGCTGTTGCGTTCGGCGCTGAGGCGCTGGACCTCTTCCCTGGTCGAACCGACGATCGTGCTGATCCCGCCGAATACGAACAGCGTGTCCGGATCCCGCCCGGCGGCGGCCGTCCGTTCGCGAAGATCGGCGCGATAGGCGAAGGCGGATTCCTTGTTCCGGGGCAGGCTGAAGATGGCGTCCGCATTGGCCGCCGCAAAGGCCCGGCCATCGTCGGAATTTCCGGCCTGGAACAGGACCGGGTGCCCCTGCGGCATGCGATCGAGATTCAGGGGACCGCGAACACTGAAGAATTCGCCCTTGTGATTGAGTTGATGGAGGGTTCCGGGCTTCAGGAACACGCCGCCCTGCTTGTCGCCGACGATCGCGCCCGGCTCATAGCTGTCCCACAATCCCTTTACGACCTGCACATATTCATTGGCCAACCGATATCGCTCGCCATGGCCGATATGATGGTCGCGGCTGAAATTGGCGGCGGTGCCCTCCAGCCAGGAGGTCACTACATTCCAACCCGCCCGTCCCCGGCTCAGCTTGTCCAGCGAGGCGAATTGCCGGGCCAGATTGAACGGTTCGGTATAACTGACGGAAAAGGTGCCGACCAGGCCGATATGCTGCGTCACCATGGCCAGCGCAGACAGGATCGTCGCTGGCTCGAAGCGGCTGAGATAATGCGGCATGGAGCGTTCGTCGATATGCAGGCTGTCGGCGACGAAAACGAAATCGAATTTCCCTTTTTCGGCGATCTTCGCTTGCTTCACGTAAAGATCGATGTTGGTGCTGCCGTCGATTATCGCCTCGGGGTGCCTCCAACTGTCCCAGCCGCGCCCCACGCCATGCAAGATAAAGCCCAGCTTCAAACCGTTTTTCACGCCCATGGGAAAGTCTCCTTCGGACATGCGCTACGCAAAGATCCGGCTGGCCGCGAACGAGTTTTCCTTGGTCTTGATTGAATAATGCACATAATGATCACCAGTTATGCCCTGCCATGGAGCGGGTTGAGTGTTGATCAACCTAGGACCGGTCGACATTCAGTTCAGGGTGAGCCGAAAATGGCAGTTTTTCGTGACCCGGAGCACAGCGTACTTCAGTACGTGAGCACCGGAAGCACGGAAAACTGCCATTTGCAGGCCGCCATGGGCTGAATGTCGACCGGTCCTAGAAACGCGTCCGGAGAGTCGCGCCATAGGTTCTCGGATCCCCCAATGTGCCGGTGATCGCCCCGGTATTGGCGGCTGACAGGCTCTGGAAATAATCCTTGTCGAAGAGGTTGCGGCCCCACAACTGCAGGTCCAGCGCTCCATCCAAAGATCGTACGCCGATGCGCGCGTTCAGCAGGCTGTAGCCGGGAATCAGCGAATAGCGCGACAGGCTCGCCGTCGTGTAGAAGTTGGAGCGATAGCTGAAATCAGCGCCGGCATAGACCTCCGCGTCATGTCCCAGGCGATTGCCGATTGCAGCCTTGGCCTCGCCGCCGGCAGAGAAAGCCCATTTCGATACGCCCGGCAATCTGTCGCCCGACAGATTGCAGGACACGACGCCCGTCGTCTCGATCGGACAAGGTGCGTTGGGATAGCTCACATATTGCGCGTCGGTATAGGTGCCCGAGCCATAGAGCGACAGCCATGCGGCGGGGACGAGGCGAATGTCTCCCTCGAACCCGCGCGTGCGCACCTTGCCCACATTGGTGAAGTAGGAGATGTTGTTGCGATCCGGAGCGGTATCGACGATCGTCGTCTGATAATCGCTGACGTCGGTCCAGAAGCCGGCAAGGTTCACCGTCAGCTTGCCGCCCGACCAACTGGTCTTCAATCCCAGTTCATAGCTGTCGATGGTTTCCGGCTTGATGACAGGATCGACGGCGAACTGGCCGGTCGTGACGATATTGGCAAGGTTCAGCCCGCCGAACTTGTTTCCACGTCCATAGGTGGCGTAAAGCAATGCGTCCGGCGTCACCTTCCAGGACAGCGTCGCCTGACCCGACAAGCGGCCTTCCTTCGTCTTCGCCTCATAATGGTTGGCGACGCCGTATCGCGCGCGGATCGCCTGCGCGGCAGCCTGCTGCGCGGTCGTCAAACCGCTCAGATCGGCGCCCGTCGCCTCCTGATCGAACCAGCCGCTCTTGGTCTCATAGGTGTAGCGCAGGCCGGTGGTGAGGTCGATCGTCGGCGTGACGTGCCAGATCGTCTGGCCGAAGGCGGCGTAGCTGTTCGTCACGGGCTTCGAATGGCTGAGAACGGTGTAGTTGTTGAGTGCCGTCGCCCCGACCGCCGGATCGACCGTGGGCGCCAGGAACCAGGGCGCTGCGTCCGCGCCATAGGCATTGAGCGCTTCCGCTTTGATCGACTGCCACAGATAATAGAGGCCGGCGATATAATCGACTTTGCGCTCGCCCTCGGAAGCGATGCGCAACTCCTGACTGAACTGCTGCTGGTTGTTGCTCTGGTGAAAATCCCGGCCTGCATCCAGACGGGTGCTGTCGCCATCATTGTGCGGATACCAGTCCCACCGACGCCAGGAAGTGACGGAGGTCAGGGAATGTCCCGGCAGGGCGAGGTCCGCGATGGCGGACACGCCGCCCTGGCGCATCTTGTATCGGGGATTGCCATCCATATCGACGATGCGCTCGTCCGGCGCATCGGCAACGACCGGCACGCCGAGCCGGGCAGTCCGATCGGTATAGTTGTTCGCGAAATTGCCGCCATTGTCATAGGTGCGGATGACGCCAGTCAATACGGCCGCCGCAGTCTGCTGTTTCTGGAAGCCATAGTCGCCGATCAGCCGCAGCTTGAAATTGTCGGTCGGCGTGAACAGCAACTGTCCGCGCAGGCCGAAATCATGATAATCCTGGGTCCTGCTGTCGTCATAGCGATTGGTGACATAGCCGTCCCGATCCGTCTTGGAGACATAGATGCGAGCTGCAAGCTTGTCGTCCACCAGCGCGCCGCTCGCATAGGCGTGCAACTGGCGGAAATCATAATTGCCATAGGTCAGATCGCCGCCGATCTCCGGCTCGAAAGTCGGTGATTTTGTGGTGATGACGACCGCGCCCGCCGATGTATTCTTGCCGAAGAGGGTGCCCTGCGGGCCACGCAGAACCTCGATCCGCTCAATATCGGCGAGATCGAAGACCGCCTGGCCGGGCCGGGCGAGATAGACCTGGTCCATGTAGACGCCGACCGCTGGCTCCAGCCCGTCATTGTAAACGGAGACATTGTTGCCAAGGCCGCGGATGTTGATGCTGGTGTTGCGCGGATTGGTGACCGTCACCACGAGGCTGGGACTGAGGGCCTGAAGATCGCGCAGATTGTAGGTCCGCGTAGCTTCGATCTGCTCGCCGCCATAGCTGTTCGCGGCGACGGGCACGTCCTGGATTTTCTCGTTCCGGCGCCGGGCAGTGATGATGATTGCGCTGCCGGCATCAGCGGAATCGACGGCGTCGACGGCTGCCATGTCGGCGGCGGCTTCGCGCTCCGCCGCCTGGGTCTGCGGCGACGTTGCCGCGAGAATGATGGCGAGGGCAAGCGGAGATGCAGTGTGACGGATAGACATGAAACCCCTTTTTCATGACGACGATGACGGTTGAGTCTTTCTCAACGGAACGACTAGAGAATTATCTGGACATATGGCGAGACAGTTTTTCTATCGATGCAGTAGACAATAGATTGTTTCGGAATCGCGCGATGTCCGCTTAGGTCCGGCGGGCAATTTCTCTTTCGGTTCCGGAGATCGGCTATGAATAAGATGTTGAAATTATCTGCCTTTCTGACGGCGACCGCGCTTGCGGGCGTCGCTGCGCCGGTGGTGCGGGCGGCGCCGGCGGCCGATCCCGTCGCGGCGCCGGGTGCGACTCAGCGTCAGCCAAACTTCCTTGTCATCGTCGCCGACGACCTTGGCTGGTCCGATCTGGGAGCCTTTGGCGGCGAGATTCAAACCCCCAATCTGGACGCCATCGCCAATGCCGGGGTGCGCTTCACCGGCTTTCACACCGCGCCGACCTGCTCGCCCACCCGCTCCATGCTGCTGAGCGGCGTCGACAATCACCAGGCCGGCGTGGGTTCGATGGCCGAAACCCTCCAGCCCAACCAGATCGGCCAGCCCGGCTATGAAGGCTATCTCAACGACCGGGTCGCCTCTATCGCCGAACTGCTGCATCAGGGCGGCTATCGCACGCTCATGTCCGGCAAATGGCATCTGGGCCTGACGCCCGAGCGCGGCCCGGCCGCGCGCGGTTTCGAGCGTTCCTATGCGTTGCTCCAGGGGCTGGGCAATCATTTCGGCGCCGACCAGAACAAGGCCTGGGCGGCGATCGGCGGCGCATCCACCTATCGCGACAATGGCAGGATCGTGAAATATCCCAAGGGACGTTATTCGGCCGATTATTTCACCGACCGGCTGATCGGCTTCCTGGAGGAAGGCGCGAAGGACCAGCGGCCCTTCTTCGCCTATCTGCCCTACACCACGCCGCACTGGCCGATGCAGGCGCCGGCGGAAACGATCGCCAAATATAAGGGCCGCTATGACGCGGGCTATGAAGCATTGCGCGAAGCGCGGCTGGCGCGGCAGAAGCAATTGGGCCTCGTCCCCGTCGACCTGAAACCGCACGACTGGGAGGGAGTGAAGCCCTGGGCCTCGCTCAGCGCCGACGAAAAGGCCATCGAGGCGCGCAAGATGGAAGTCTATGCCGCGATGGTCGATCGCATGGACCAGAATGTCGGCCGCGTGGTGGAGGTGCTCAAGAAGCTGGGCCGCTATGACGATACGGTCATCATCTTCCTCGCCGACAACGGGCCGGAGGGCAATGTGATCGAGGCACCCTTCCAGGCGGCGCTGAAGCCCGACAAGCTGCCCGCGCTCAGGATCGACAACAGCCTCGACAATATCGGCAAGGCTTCCTCCTATGTCGGCTATGGCCCCGGCTGGGCGCAGGCGAACAGTTCGCCGTCCTGGCTGGTGAAGAGCTATCCGACCGAGGGCGGCACCCGCGTCACCGCTTTCGTCGCCGGGCGCGGCGTCGCAGGGCGGCGGATCGCGGGCGGCCTGTTCAGCGTCACCGACGTCGCGCCGACCCTGCTGGACCTCGCCGGGCTGCAACAGCCCGCGACCTTCGCCGGCCATGCGATCCTGCCCTTCCAGGGGCATAGCCTGGTGCCGGTGCTGACCGGCGGGCAGGCGGAAGTGCGCCAGCCGACCGAAGCGGTCGGGACCGAACTTTTCTACCGCCGCGCACTGCGCAAGGGCGACTGGAAGGCGGTCTATCTGCCGACGTCGAGCAGCGCCTATCCGCGCAACAGCGTCGGCACCGGCGTCTGGCAATTGTTCAACGTCGCCCAGGATCCGGCCGAAGCCCATGATCTGGCAGCGGCCGAACCAGCAAAGCTCAAGGAGCTGGTCGCCGACTGGGATAGCTATGCCAAGGACAAGGGCGTTGTCCTGCCACCGCCCGAAGCCGCCAAGCCGGAAGGCGCGGCAAAGCCATGAGCCATGGATGGCGGCATGCGGGAGCATTCGCGGCCTGCGCGATTGCGCTGCTGGGCGCCGCGCCGCCGCCTGCCGCCAGTCCCGGTCCACGCTGCGACGCGCGCGACGGCCGCGTGCTGGTGCCCGCCGGAACGGTGCTGCTGGGCGAGGATGGAGATGGGCGGCCGGGCCAGGCGGTTGCCGTCCCCGCATTC
This sequence comes from Sphingobium sp. HDIP04, assembly GCF_000445085.1. Taxonomy (NCBI): domain Bacteria; kingdom Pseudomonadati; phylum Pseudomonadota; class Alphaproteobacteria; order Sphingomonadales; family Sphingobiaceae; genus Sphingobium; species Sphingobium sp. HDIP04. Next base: position 47,792 of record NZ_ATDO01000109.1, read on the forward strand.
TGGATCGACCGGCATGAAGTGACCAATCGCCAGTTCGCCGCCTTCGTCGCCGCCACCGGCTATCGCACCGCCGCTGAGCAGGAAGGGGGGTCGGCCGTCTTCGTCCAGCCGACCGGCCCGGTGGACCTCAACAATGCCGGCAATTGGTGGCGCTATCGGCAGCGGGCGGACTGGCGCCATCCCGACGGCCCCGGCAGCGACATTGCGGGCCGGGAGGACTGGCCCGTCGTCCACGTCAATTACCAGGATGCCGCCGCCTATGCCCGTTGGGCCGGGGCGGCCCTGCCGGATGAAGCGCAATGGGAAAGGGCGGCGCGGGGCGATCAGTCCGGCCCGCGCGATCCGCGTAGCTGGGCCTATGATGGCGAAGGGCATCCGACCGCCAATAGCTGGCAGGGCGTGTTCCCGGTCCGAGATACCGGCCAGGACGGCCATGTCGGCCTGGCGCCGGTCGGCTGCTTTGATGGTAACGGCTTCGGCCTGCACGACATGGTCGGCAATGTCTGGGAATGGACCAGCGAAAGGCGCGGCGGCAACGGACTGATCAAGGGCGGCTCCTATCTCTGCGCGATGAACTATTGCGCCAATTTCAGGCCCGCCGCTTTCCAGGCCCAGGAACTGGACCTTGGCACGTCCCACATCGGGTTCAGGACGATCGCAACAGAGCCGGACCCATCGAGCTGAAAACCGGAACAGGCTGACCGGGATGGCGCACGTCCTCGCTGCCAGTGTTAGGCAGCGTGGACAAATTCAAGACTTGCCAGACTGAGTGATTTGGGGGCCTTAGCGGACGCTCCCTCTATTCGTCACCCCGGACTTGATCCGGGGTCCCGCTGCCTTGGGCGAGGCGGGCACTCAGACAAGAAAGCGGGACCCCGGATCAAGTCCGGGGTGACGGTGGGGCAATGACCGAAATTGGCCATTTCACGACATTTTCGAATTTGTCCACGCTGCCTAGCTACGCTCCGCTCCGGCTCGCGAAAGGCCGGCATTTTCGGCTCGACATCTTCTGAATGTCGATACGGCCCAGGACCGATCGACGGCACTGACGCTGCGGATCCGAGAGTATCGCCAACTGCAAGCCCTCCGGCGCGATATTGCCCGTGAGGATCCCGTTCCGCGTCACGCGCTCCAGGTTGCCGTAGGTGCAAGATCCTTAAAATAGCAGCTTGACGCTATCGGACTGCGACTATATCTGTATATACAGATAAAAGGAGGGGTAGGCGATGCTGGACGTTGCCGGAAATCGATATGGCCAAGGGAGAGGCGGTGAACAAAGGTAACCCAAGCTGGGGACTCATGCCGCTGTGGCTGTCGTTGCTGAAGCAAGGGGGCGGATCGGAAGTTCCTCTGAGATGATGGCTCATCGCAATGCTTTCGGTCCTGGCAGATGTGCGGGAAGCAGGCCGACATAGCAGGGCCGTGTAAAGGCATGGCTGTTCCGGGCGTGCAGATGTCTCGCTGTACCGTCCATTCAAAGCTTGGGTGATTCCATGACAGAATTCGTCAAAGTCCAACTTCATGGCGGCATTTGTACCGCAACGCTGGCGATAGCTGGAGAAGGGGAACGCGCTGACCGCCGCCAAGCGACCTGGTAGGCGCCGCCTTTCTACATAAATTACCTGTATATACATGTAATTTATGTACGACAATATAAGAATTGATGAAAGACGAGGGGAGAGAGATATCATGATTGCTGACGTAAAACGCAAGCTGCTGCATGGGTCCGCATTTTGCCTGGCCCTGCTTACGGCAGGGGGGCATGCGGCCGCCCAAATTCCTGACGCGGTGAGCCAGGAGGCGCCTGCTCAGGACGGCCAGAATGAGGGGGGGTTGCAGGAAATCATCGTCACGGCGCAGACCCGCGCGCAGAAGCTGCAGGAGGTTCCGATCTCCGTGGTGGCCGTGCAGGGTACCGATCTTGCGACGAAAGCCGTCATTCGCCCGATCGATCTTCAGATCGCCGCGCCCGGCTTCACCGCCACGGAGACGGCGTTCGCGACGCAATTCTTCATCCGCGGCATCGGTTCCGGCCTGAATGCCGGGTTCGAGCAGTCGGTCGGCCTCTATGTCGATGGCGTCCATCTGCCGCGGTCGCTCCAGACCCGCATACCGTTCCTGGACGTGGACCGGGTCGAAGTGTTGAGGGGACCGCAATCCATCCTGCTCGGCAAGAACGCCATTGCCGGGGCCTTGAACGTGACGACGGCCAAACCCACGCAGGATTTTTTCGGCCGCCTCACCTCGTCTTACGAGTTCAACGCCAATGAATTGGGTCTGGAGGGGGCTGTCTCCGGCCCCATCACGGATACGATCCGCGTCCGCGTGGCCGGAAAATATCGCAGCAGCGACGGCTATATCAGGAACCTGACTCTCAACCGGCTCGAACCGGCGAGAGACGAAGCTGCCATTCGCGTGACAGCGGACGTCGACGTCACCCAAGACCTCCAGCTTTCCTTCAAGAGCGAATACAACCAGTTCAATACAGATGGCAAAGCCATGGAGATATATGGCGAGGAACCCGCAAAAGCGGGGCCTTTTGCCGGGCTCACTTATGCCCAGGTGCTCGTCAACGTGTTCCACCTCGATCCTACGCTTCTCGACAACCGGATCGACGGCCGCCGGACGTCCGACGGCGAGAAAAGCCGGGCCCACGCCACCGCCAACGTCCTGACGCTGAACTGGCAGACGGGCGGATACACCCTGCGTTCGACCACGGCCTACACGACCGCCCTCGCGGATGATGACGCGATCAATCCGGATCTGCTGGGGGCACGGATCATCACCGGCCATATCCACGACAAGTACACGCAGTTCAGCCAGGAGCTCCGGCTGATTTCGCCCAAATTCGACAGTTTCGACTTTATCGCGGGCGCCTATTACGCCAATGGCCTGCAGCGTTATCGTCAGGCCGTCGGGTTCCCCTCGGATTCGACGTTCGTCACGATCGTGAATGCGCGCCAGCCGGGTGCCGGCACGCTGGTGGCCAATACCTGGATCAACCGGCGGGTGAGGGTGGAGGCGGATACTTTCTCCGCCTTCGGCCAGTTGAACTGGAGGCCGATATCCGATGTTACGGTCCAGCTCGGCGGCCGTCTGAGCTACAGCAAGATCCAAGGCTCGAAGATCCTCACTGTCGAACCGATAGGCGGCGGAGCGCTTCCGGCCGCCCAGGTCAATGCGCCCCTGGTCTATGCGCAGGTTCTGGCGGCGTCGTCCTCCAATCTCGCCGGGCTGGGAGCGGCCGGGAATGCGATGATCAACCGCCTCGGCGAATTCCCCGTCGCCGGGACGAGGCGGGAAACGCGATTCACGCCCGACGTGAAGATCCTGTACCGGCCGACTCCGCAAGTCATGCTTTATGCGGGCTATGCGCGCGGTCAAAAGAGCGGCGGGTTCGATTTCGCCGCCAACAACAGGTTGACTTATCCGACCGCGCGCGATGCCTTCGAATTTGACGATGAAAAGGCACAGAATTTCGAGGTCGGCAGCAAGATGTCGCTGCTCGGAGGACGTGCCGAACTCAATCTCGCAGCTTACTACACCAAGCTCACGAACCTGCAGATCTCCATCTTCGACGGCCGTTTGGGTTTCAATGTCGGCAATGCCGCAAGCGCGCGGGCGCAGGGGATCGAGGCCAATGGGCGGATGCAGTTGGGACGGCATTTTACGCTGTCGACCGGCGTCAACTATACGGATTTCAAATATCTCCGCTTCCCCAATGGCCAATGCTATTTCGGACAGACGCCCACCGTGGACGGCAATGGCGACGGCGTGCCGGAATTTTGCGACTATAAAGGAAAATCCAGCCAGTTGACGTCAAAGGTTACAGCCAATGCCAGCCTGACATCGGTCTTTCCGATATTCGATGGCTACCAGATCGGCACGACGACCGAGGTCTTCTATGCGAGCGCCTATGACGCGGCGGCCAATTACGACCCCGCCGGTCGGCAGGCCAAATATGCCTTGCTCAACATGCGCGTCGGAGTCGGTCCGGAGAACGGGTCCTGGGAATTGGCTTTCGTCGGCAGGAACCTTACCGACAAGCAGGTTTTCCAGTTTGTCGGGGACACCGCAATCGCGGCCACCGTTGCCCAGGCCAAGTCGAACTACGCCATCCTTTCACAGGGTCGGACGCTGGCCATTCAATTGAACGCAAAGTTCTGAACAAAATAAATCCAAAAAGGAATTACAATGGACGCTCGAAAACTGTTCAATCTTGAAGGAAAAACCGCCCTCATTACCGGAGGGACGCGCGGAATCGGGTTCATGATCGCCCAGGGTCTCGTTCAAGTTGGCGTCAAGACCTATGTCACGTCGCGAAAGGCCGAAACCTGTCAGGAAGCCGAGGCGGAGCTTCGCAAGATTGGCGAAGCCTACGCCATACCCGCCGACGTCGCCGATGCGGATCAGGTCGCTGCCCTGGCCGCGGAATTCTCCCGGCGCGAGGACAAGCTGCACATCCTGGTCAACAATGCGGGGACCTCCTGGGGCGAGCCGTTCGACCAGTTTCCGCAATCGGGCTGGGACAAGGTCATGCATCTGAACCTCGGCGCGGTCTTCTTCTTGACTCAGAAGCTCGCTCCGTTGCTGCGGAACGCCGCGACATCAGATGATCCGGCGCGGGTCATCAACATCGGTTCGGTGGACGGCCTGACCGCGCCGGCGGTCGAAAATTATCCCTATTCCGCCAGCAAGGCGGCGGTGCATCATCTCACCCGCCACCTGGCGCGGTTCCTCGCCGAATCCCATATCAACGTCAATGCCATCGCCCCCGGACCGTTCCCGACCAAAATGACCGAGTGGCTGCTCCAGGAACATGGGGAGGAAATCAATTCGATGATCCCGCGTCGACGCACCGGCACGCCCAGCGATGCGGCAGGGACCACCATATTCCTCGCCTCTCCCGCATCCTCCTACATCACCGGCGCAGTCATTCCGCTGGACGGCGGCTTCTCCACCACCCGGTGAGGCAGCGCCTCAATCAAGCCCGGCACCAAATTCGTTGAGCATTTGAAGGAACAGACATGCGCGACGCAGTAATCGTCTCCACCGCCCGCACGCCGATTGGGAAGGCATATCGCGGTGCGTTCAACAATCTTCCCGCTCCGACGCTTGCCAGCCATGCGATCAGCGCAGCGGTCAGCAGGGCAAAGTTGGATCCCGCGGACATCGACGACTGCATCATGGGCAGTGCATTGCAGCAGGGGAGCCAGGCCACGATCGGTCGGAACGCGGCGCTGCGCGCTGGCCTTCCGGTCACGGTCGCGGGCATGTCGATAGACCGGCAGTGCGCATCCGGCCTGATGGCGATTGCGACCGCCGCCAAGCAGATCATCGTCGATCGCATGGACATCGTGGTGGCAGGGGGCGTGGAGTCGATCTCATTGGTCCAGACCGACGCCCTTCGCGTCGACGAAGACCCGGAATTGGTCGCGCTTCATGGCGATGCCTACATCGCCATGATCGACACGGCGGAAAATGTCGCACGGCGCTATGGCGTCAGCCGCGCGGCCCAGGACGAATATTCGCTCCAGTCGCAACAGCGCACCGCCGCTGCACAGGCCGCTGGTCTGTTCCAGGACGAGATCGTGCCCGTGACCGCGACAATGATCGTGACGGACAAGGCGACTGGAGAAAAGACGTCCAGGATCGTCACTCTCACGCAGGATGAAGGAAATCGCGCCGACACCACTCTTGAGGGGCTGGCCGGTCTGAAGCCGGTCCGCGGGCCCGACGCCTTCATCACCGCCGGCAATGCCAGCCAGTTGTCGGACGGTGCGTCCGCATCGGTGCTGATGGAGCGCCAGGTCGCCGAGGAGCGGGGACTGCAACCGCTTGGACGCTATCTCGGAATGGCCGTTGCAGGCACCGAGCCCGATGAAATGGGGATAGGGCCCGTGTTCGCCATTCCCAAACTCCTCAATCGCTTCGGCCTCGGCATCGGCGACATCGGCCTTTGGGAATTGAACGAGGCCTTTGCAAGCCAGGTCCTCTACTGCCGCGACGCGCTGGGCCTGCCCAATGACCGCCTTAACGTGAACGGAGGGGGCATCTCGATCGGCCATCCTTATGGTATGACGGGTGCCCGGTTAGTGGGTCATGCGCTGCTCGAAGGGCGGCGGCGTGGCGAAAAATATGTCGTCATCACCATGTGTGTCGGAGGCGGCATGGGGGCGGCCGGACTGTTCGAGGTGCTGTAAAGGCAACGGGACGGTTGACTGCCTGATTTTTAGCTGTATATACATGCAATTATGCGTGATGTAGATGCTTCGCTTCTCTCCGCCCAACATGGGCTTGACTGCACTTGCTTCAGGTTGCGGCAGGCAACGCGCCGCGTATCCCAGATCTACGACAGTTATCTGGGCGAACTGGATCTCAAGAACACCCAGTTCACGCTGCTTGCACACCTCACCTTGAAGGAGTTTACCATCGGGGAACTGGCGGACTGGATGGTCATCGACCCCACGACGCTCAATCGCAATCTGCGATATCTCCAGGAGCGCGGTCTTATTGAGAGCGCGCCGGGCGAACGTGACCGGCGGGAACGTTGCCTCAAGGCAACCCCTGCCGGTCGCGATCTCTACAAGCAGGCGGTCCCGTACTGGAAGGCGGCGCAGGCTGCCATACGGAAGGCCCTGAGCAGGGAGACGAGCGACCAACTCCATTCGGTGTTGTTGCATGCAAGCAAGCTCGATCTGCCCGAAGAGGCTGTGATCGCCCAGAATTGATCGACATCCGGCCCTCTCGGGCTGCAAATGGCTTTTCCTGTGTTTCCAGTGTTCGCCCGCTTTGTCCACGTGGCGCTGGACCGTCTACCGCGTCCGCTCTTTGACTGAGCACGGCTCGTTCCAGATTGTGGCGGGAGAGTTGCGTCGAGTCGCCGAAGTATCTTCAACGCAGAGACGAGTCGTGAAGCGTTCCGGCCAAGCCTTCGCCGGATTCCAAGGCAATGCTAGGCCGCGTGGACAAATTCGGAATGTCGGGAAAAGGCCAATGGCGGACACCAGTTTCCGTCACCCCGGACTTGATTTACCGTCACCCCGGACTTGATCCGGGGTCCCGCTGCCTTGGGATAGGCGTGCACTCGGAAGAAAGCGGGACCCCGGATCAAGTCCGGGGTGACGAATAGGGGGGCGTCCGCTCTCCACTCAAATCACTCAGTCCGGCAAGTCTTGAATTTGTCCACGCTGCCTAGGGTATGGAGCTTGCGCGCCGGACTTGACCATTTTACGGTTTCCGTCCCTGTTGATTTCGTGAAGCGTTGCCTGGCGATAGCTGCAATTTGCACCGCCTTGGGAGTCTGCGCGCTGATCTGATGCGACCTGCGCAAAAGTCCGATTCCATCAAATCCGAGAGCCGGTTCAACCCTCCCAGAAATCGGCTTGACTTGATCGACGGGCAGATGCATGCACCTACAGGCATTTTATCTGTATATACAGATATATTGAAATCGGGAGAGACGACATGTCTGAGTTTTGTACTTTTGAGCTCGATGGGAATGTCGGCGTGCTTACCTTCGCCAACGCCCCACTCAATCTCATCACCTTTCCGCTGATGGACCTGTTTGACGAAGCGCTGAACCAGGCGGCTCTGTCGGACATGCGCGCCCTTATCGTGCGGAGCGAGGGCCCTCACTTCTGCGCCGGCGCCGACGTCAAGATGTTCCTCGATCGGTCGGAGGCCTATGCCCGCCACCAGTTCAGCCGCGCGCTCCCGCTGATCATTCAGCGCCTGGAGGAGCTCCCCGTTCCCGTCATTGCACAGGTTCAGGGCTTCTGCTTGGCCGCCGGTCTGGAAATCGCCATGGCCTGCGACATCATCGTCGCGGGCAAAAGCGCGGAATTCGCCCAGGTCGAAGTGCATATCGGCGCTTCCACGTTCCTGGGCGGCATCGAACGCCTTGCCACCCTTTGCGGCGCCAATCGGGCCCGTGAGATCGTTTTTGGCGGCGATCGCTATTCGGCCGAGCAGTTCGAACGCTGGAACATCGTCAATCGCGTGGTCGAGGATGAGCAGCTTGCCGAAAAAACCATGAAATATGCTCGTCGGATCGCGAGCGGTCCGACCCGGGCCCATGCGGTCAGCAAGCGCCTTGTCCGGGCGGCGCTGGACGATGGCGTGCGCGGCGCGGACCGCCTGATCGGCGATATCGCCGCGCCGTTGTTCGAGACCAAGGACATGCAGCATGGCGTGCGCGTCCTGCTTGAGCACGGCTCGCGCAACATGATCGGCAAGGCGAAATTCGAGGGCAACTAAGTCCCCTCGATCTGTGCGGTTCAGGAGGGCGGCCGTGTCGCCCTCCTGCACAATCTCAATGTGGAACATCTGATGACCAGTGCGCTTGCAATACATGACGGCGTTGCCGTCATTGCCTTGGACAATCCGCCTGTAAATGGCCTTTCGCACGCGCTGCGATGCTCCATTGTGGACGCCGTTGCCGAGGTCAACCTCAATGAAAATATCGTGGCAGCCGTCCTTGTCGGGGCTGCGCTCCCCTTTTCTGGAGGGGCGGACATCACCGAATTCGGTACGCCGAAAAGCTGGGAACAGCCCGATCTCGTAGCGGTCATAGAGGCGGTTGAAGCCTCGGCGAAGCCTGTGGTGGCCGCCATCGCCGGGGTGGCGCTTGGCGGCGGACTCGAACTGGCATTGGGATGTCACGCGCGTGTCGCCCTTCGCAACGCCCGCGTCGGATTGCCTGAGGTGAAGCTCGGACTTCTCCCGGGCGCGGGCGGCACCCAGCGCCTCCCACGGCTTGTCGGCGTCGAGACCGCACTGGATCTTATTACCGGCGGCCGGCTGCTGCCGGCCGGCGCGGCGGAGCTCAAGGGCATGTTCGCTGCGCTCGTCGAGCCGGACGAGGATCTGCTCGAAGTGGCGTCTTCCATCGCCCGCTCGGTCGCGCGTTCCGGTGAACTGCCATCCATCTCCAGCCTGCCGCCAGCGCAGCCGCGACCCGAAATCTTCGATGCCGCGCGCTCTCGGTTGAGCGGATCGGGTGAACGATATCCCGCTTTGCCTGAGATCATCGCCGCCGTCGAGGCGGCTACCGTCCTGGATTTCGCGGCCGGGATGGAGGTCGAGAAGGCTGCGTTCAAGCGGCTTATCGAGACCGACGTCTCCAAGGCCCTGCGCCACGGCTTCCTCGCCGAACGGCGTGCCTCGCACGTCCGGGCGATTGGCGCGGACGTGGGCGTTCGCCGCCTGGACACCGCCGCCGTCATTGGCGCGGGCCTTATGGGGACGGGTATCGCCCAATGCCTGGCGGCTGCGGGTATCGAGGTCACCCTGCTCGAAACCAGCGAGCAGGCCACGGTCCGTTCGGAAAAGAGCGTCGATGACGTCCTTGGCCGTGCGGTGGCCAAGGGGCGCCTGACCGCGAAGCAGGCGGAAGCGCAGAAGGCGCTCATCCGCTGGACCACGGATTATGGCGATCTGCGCAATGTCGATATCGCCATCGAGGCCGTCTTTGAATCGCTCGAAGCAAAGCGCGCGGTTTTTGAGGAGCTGGACAGGAATCTGCGTCCTGGCGCGATCCTGGCTTCGAATACCTCGACCCTGGATCTCAACGCGATTGCCGCGTTCACGCAGCGGCCGGCCGATGTCGTGGGAACGCATTTCTTCAGTCCCGCGAACGTGATGCGCCTGCTGGAGGTCGTCCGCGGCGACCGGACGGCGCCTGATGTGGTCAAGACAGCGATGCAATTCGGCCGCCGGATCGGCAAGGTCAGCGTCCTGTCCGGCGTCTGCGACGGCTTCATCGGCAATCGCATGGTCGAGGAATATTTCCGTCAGGCGCTGTTCTTGGTCGAAGAGGGGGCGCTGCCTTTTGAAGTCGACGAGGCGCTGGAGGAATTCGGCTTCTCCATGGGGCCGTTCAAGGTCGCCGACCTTGCCGGGCTGGATATCGGCTGGTCGATCAGGAAGCGGCGCGCGCAGGAACGGCCCGACATGCCCTATTCGCCCGTGCTCGACGGGCTTTGCGAGCAGGGAAGATTCGGCCAGAAGACCAAGGCCGGAGTCTATCTCTATGCCGATGGCCGCACGGCCGTGCGGGATCCGAAGGTTGAACGGTCGATTGCCGCCTTCTCGCAGTCTCAAAATATAGCGCGGCGCGAGATTTCAAAATCCGAAATCGTCGACCGTTGCGTCCTTGCTCTCGTCAACGAAGGCGCGAAGATCCTGGAGGAAGGGATCGCCCAGCGAGCGAGCGATATCGATGTCGTCTACCTCGCGGGATACGGCTTCCCGGACTTCCGCGGCGGACCGATGTTCCATGCCGACAGCGTCGGCCTCGACAAGGTCGTCGAACGCATGACCGTCTTCGAACGGCTCCAGACGCGTGACCCGGCTTTCTGGCGGCCCGCGCCCCTGCTTCAGCACCTCGTTTCAACCCATTCCAACTTTGCGGATTGGACCAATCGGTCCGCCATGGAGAATTTATGACAACCCTGAACTCGAAACTGCTCTCAAGGACGAATCTCGACTTCCTTCTCTATGATTGGCTCGAAGCTGAAGCCATGACCGGACGGGAGCGTTTCGCGGATCACGATCGCGCGACCTTCAGCACGATGATCGATACGGCTGAAAAGATCGCCACCGACTGGTTCGCCAATCACAATGCCAAGGGCGACAAGCACGAGCCCTATATGGAAGATGGAAAGGTCGTGCTGATCCCGGAGATCGCGAAGGCCTATGGCGCCTTCCGCGATGCCGGGTTCCTGGCGACGACCAATGACGCGCAATATGGCGGACTCCAATTGCCCTTCGTCATCGACCGGGCGTGCATCGCCTATTTCCTGGCGGCCAATATCGCGACATCGGGCTACGCCTTCCTTACATGCGCCGCGGCCAATCTTCTGCTGGCCCATGGCACGCCCGAACAGATCGACCGCTTCGCCCTGCCGATGCTGGCCGGGCGCTTCACCGGCACCATGTGCATGTCGGAACCGCAGGCAGGCTCGTCGCTCGGCGACATCCGCACCCGCGCCGAACTTCAGCCTGACGGCAGCTACAGGCTCTTCGGCACGAAGATGTGGATTTCGGGCGGGGATCACGAACTCAGCGAGACAATCGTGCATCTCGTGCTGGCCCGGACGGGTCCGGCCGAACATGGCGTGCGCGGACTGTCGCTGTTCATCGTACCCAAGCACATCGTGCGGGATGGAAATCCGGCGGAGCGCAACGACATCGCGTTGGTCGGGCTCAATCACAAGATGGGCAACCGGGCGACGACCAACTGCGTCCTGAGCCTCGGCGACGGACAATTTGCCGTCGACGGCCAGGCGGGAGCGGTGGGCTATCGCATCGGCGAGGAAAATCGTGGCCTCTCCTACATGTTCCATATGATGAACGAGGCGCGCATCGTCGTCGGCCTGGGCGCGGTGATGCTCGGCTACACCGGCTATCTGCATGCCGTGCAATATGCGCGCGATCGTCCGCAAGGGCGCGCGCTGACCCAGAAGGGCGGGGATCCGGTGGCGATCATCCAGCATGCGGACGTCCGCCAGATGCTTCTTACGCAAAAGGCCTATGTTGAGGGCGGGCTTGCTCTGTGTCTCTACCTGGCAAAGCTGCTGGACGATCAGTCGACGGGCGACGAGGAGACCGCTCGCCGGGCGTATCTGCTTCTCGACCTGCTTACTCCCATCGGCAAATCCTGGCCCGCGAAATGGTGTCTGGAGGCCAATAATCTGGCGATCCAGGTGCATGGCGGCGCCGGTTACACCCATGACTTCCCGGTCGAGCAATTCTATCGCGACAACCGCATCAACGCGATCCATGAGGGCACGCACGGTATCCAGGCGCTTGACCTGCTCGGGCGGAAGGTCCTGAACGGCGAGGCGATAGCTTATCTGGATTCCGTGATCGATGACCGCTGCACTTCTGCGGCTGGCAGTGCCAATCCGGACACGCAGGAGTGGGCGAAGCGCCTGCGCAGCGCCTGGCAGGATATCCAGCGCGTCACTGAAGGGCTGAGCCGGGAACAGGATGTCGAACGTCGGCTGGCCAATGCCGGCCTGTATCTCGACGCATTCGGTCACGTCATCATCGCCTGGATATGGCTCGAACAGGTCGACGCCCTCGATCGCGCGACCGACGTCTCAGAGGACTTCATCCTCGGGAAGCGCCAGGCGGCCCGATATTTCTTCGATTGGGAATTGCCCAAGATCAACCACTGGCTCGCTATACTCGAACGATTGGATTCCACCGCACTCGAAATGCAGGATTCCTGGTTCTAACAAGGATTCGACATGACCTATTCGAACAGAAAAATAATATTCGCGGAGCGCCCGACCGGAGAAGTCACGAGAAGCGCCTTCAATTTCGTGGAGGAGACGCTCCCGGAACTGAAGGAGGGCGAGGTTCTTGTGAAGAATCACTATATCTCCATCGACCCCTATCAGCGCGGCCGCATGAAGACAGGCAAGAGCTACGCCAAGCCCATGGACATCGGCGATGTCATCGTAGCTGCCACCGTGGGCGAGGTGCTGGAATCGCAGAGCGACGCGCTCCCCGTCGGCACGATGGTTGCGGGCTATCTCGGATGGCAGGAGAAGGCCATTGCGCGGGCCAAGCACCTGCAAATGATTCCGGCGACCGGCGGCGTGTCCCCATCGGCGTATCTCGGCGCCGCCGGCCTGCCTGGCGTGACCGCCTGGATGGGATTGCGGCTGATCGGCGAACCCAAGCCGGGCGAGACGGTCGTGGTCTCGGCGGCCGCGGGCGCGGTGGGGAGCGTCGCGCTCCAACTGGCGAAGAATGCCGGCGCGCGCACCGTGGGCATCGCCGGCGGCGCGGCCAAATGCGCCTATATCGTCGACAAGTTGGGCGCGGACGCAGCGGTCGACTATCGCGCGGATGACTTCGCGGATCAGCTCGCTGCAGCTACGGGCGATGGCGTCGACGTTTATTTCGACAATGTCGGCGGCCCGGTGAGCGACGCGGTCTTCGCCAGGCTCAACAACTTCGCCCGCGTGCCGCTATGCGGCGCAATTTCCGAATATCAGTCCAAGCCGGCGCCGATCTACAATTTGACGCAGGCGATCATCACCCGCGCCCGCCTGCAGGGTTTCATCTGCACCGACAGAATGGACCTCTGGAATAGCGCGGTGGAGGAGCTTGTGGAGCTGATCGCGCAGGGCAAGATCATCTTCAACGAAAGCGTGGCCGAGGGTCTGGACGCGGCCCCGGAAGCCTTCATCAGCATGCTCAGCGGCGGCAATCTGGGCAAGCAGCTGGTTCGCCTCGCGTAAGGAAAAGGAACGGGAGATGGATGAGGACACGCTGCTTGGCATGTTCGACAAGGCCGTTCGCGAGCATCGCGGCAAGAAGTTCCTGCATGATCGGGGAAATTGGCTGAGCTATGGAGAGGTCGATGATCTCGCTCGCAAGGTCGTCGGCTTCCTTCGCGAGCAGGATGTCGCTGCAGGCGACAGGATATTGGTTGCCCTTCCGAACAGCGCATTGTTCCCGATCATCCTCTATGGGATCCTGCGCATAGGGGCGACCATCGTGCCGGCTAATCCCCTGCTGAAGGGTCGCGAACTGGCGATGCTGGTCGACCATTCGCAGGCGAAGGTCGCCATTCTCGCGCCCGATTCCGCGCGGGAACTGCAACAGGCGCGCCCGGACGGCCTTGCTGCAGCGGCTTTCGTCGCGGGGGGCGTGGCCGAAGGCTTCGTCGAGTTCGAGACGGCTCTGGAGCGCAGTACGCCCGCGAATGACTGGCCGCAGGCGCGGAAAGATGACATAGCGGCCTTTCTCTATACTTCGGGTACGACGGGCGACCCCAAGGCGACGATGCTGTCTCATGGCGCTCTCGCGGCGGCGATCCGGGCCTGGGTCGAGAAATTCGCCCTCACCTCCGACGACCGGCAGATCGCCATGCTGCCGATGTTCCATTCTTTCGGCTTCATCGTTGTCCTGAACACGACGATGTCGGTCGGCGGCAGCTTGGTCATCATTCCCAGATTTCTGCCGGAGCCGGCGCTTGAGGCGATTTCCGAGCACAAGATCACGGTGCTGACGGCGGTCACGACGATGTTCGGCGCCCTGCTGGATGTCGCGGAGAATCGTACGCCGGCGCTGGAATTCCCCGCGATGAGGCTGGCTGGCGGCGGAGCAGCCTCCATCCCTCCTGATATCGTGAGCCGGGCGGTTGCGACTTTCGGCTGTCCCATGGGGCAGGGATATGGCATGACCGAATGCGGCACCGCCGCCACATTCACCGCCCACAAGACGGAGCTTGCCCTGGGCGAAGTCGGCACGCCCATGTTCAACATCGAACTGGGGATCGTCGATGATCGCGGCGATCCTCTCCCGGATGGCGAAGTGGGGGAGATCGTGGTCCGCGGCCCCGCGGTAATGACCGGCTATTACCAGAATCCGGAAGCTACCGCCGCAGCGCTCAAGGACGGCTGGCTTTATACCGGAGATCTGGGACTGCGCACGCCTGATGGGCAGTATTTCTTCAAGGATCGCAAGAAGGAACTCATCATAAGAGGTGGATTCAATGTTTCGCCCGGCGAGGTGGAGGCGGTTCTTTACGAGCATCCCGATGTGAAGACCGCCGCCGTCATGGGCATTCCGGATAGCCGTCTGGGCGAGGAAGTGGTTGCCTTCGTCGTCCGCAAGAGCAAAGAGCCCATCGACACGCTGGCCCTTCGGGAATTCGTGCAGGGCCGGGTCGCACCCTATAAATATCCAAGGCATGTCGTGGAGCTGGAAGCATTGCCGCTGGCGCCGAACGGCAAGGTTTTGAAGAAGAATATCGATGCGTGGGGGATCGTGCGCGAGCATCTCGCATCCAGCGGGAGCGGCGGCGCAGGCACCTGATGCCAAAGGCGGAAATCGGAGTGGCCATCTGAGGGACATAGAGCCCGATTTGCAAGTTGGCCGGTGATTTCCCGTCCGGTGGCGGCGGTGAGGATGGAATATCGGCCCTGCGGTGAAAGGCGAGGGTTCACGCCCGTCCTCCATGATCGGGGCAGGGCTGGTCCGGGGCAAAAAGCGTTGGGCGCAAACATATGGACAGAGGTTTGAATGGCAATTGATCTTCGAGGCCGCGTTGCGATCGTCACCGGCGCCGGTGGCGGACTGGGCAGGGAACATGCGTTGCTGTTGGCAAAGCGTGGCGCCCGGGTCTTGGTCAACGACTTGGGTGGCGCCAGCGACGGGCGGTCCGCCGCGGCCGAAGCAGTGGCGGAGGAGATTCGCCGCAACGGTGGCGAGGCAATCTCGAACGGTGCCGATGTCACGGACGTCGACCAGGTGGCCGCGATGGTCGAGCAGGCCAAGGCGGCGTGGGGCCGGATCGATATTTTGGTGAACAATGCGGGAATTTTGCGCGACCGAACCTTCGCCAAGCAGAGTTTGGACGATTTTCGCCTTGTCATCGAAGTGCATCTCATGGGCTCGGTCAATTGCACCAAGGCTGTCTGGGGTGAAATGATCGAGCAGGGCTATGGCCGTATCGTGATGACGACCTCTTCGTCCGGGCTCTACGGCAATTTCGGTCAATCCCAATATGGCGCGGCCAAGATGGGCCTTGTAGGATTGATGAAGACGCTATCCCTGGAAGGGCGCAGGAACGATGTCCGCGTCAACTGCCTGGCGCCCACGGCCGCGACCGGCATGACAGAGGGAATTCTTGAGGAACAGGCGCTCGCTGCATTGGACCCGGCTCTCGTCGCCCCCGGAATGCTTGCCCTGGTATGCGACGATGCGCCTAACGGCATGATCCTGTGCGCAGGCGCCGGCAGCTTCGAATGCGCGCATATTACGCTCACCCAGGGCCTTTACGTGGGTGCCGACGCCCATGCGCCCGAACGGATACTCGCCGGCATCGATCGCATCCGCGAGCGCGCGGGCGAAATGGTGCCGGTCGCGGGTATGGAGCAATCGAACCATGAACTGTCTCGGGTGCCCGCCCTCCAATCGGCCGCCGCCGATGGTTAGGGGCCTGGCAAATGCCCACGAAAGGAAGCCGATATGAACAAGCTGATCGCGAATGCCATCGACGCCCATGGAGGGTGGGAGCGATGGGAAGCGCTCAAATCGGTGCAGGTCGATGTGGTGACCGGCGGCGAATTGCTTGACCGGAAAACGGCTCCCGGTTCCGGCACGCTGCGGATAACGGCCAAGACGCAGCGCCAGGAATGCCGCATGGGTCCGATCGACGGTGACATGATCACGATTCTGGAACCGGGCCGGGTAGCGATTGAAACCGCGGAGGGGACGTTGGTCGCAGAGCGGCACGACCCGCGCGCGGCCTTCAACGGTCATGAACTGGATACGCCCTGGGATCCGCTGCATCGCACCTATTTCGGCTGCTATGCGATGTGGAGCTATTTGACCGTGCCCTTCTCCCTCGCGATGCCGGGAGTGCAGGTGTGGGACATTGATCCGCTTGAAGAGGATGGGGAGCTCTGGCAGGGCGTTCGTGTCGTCATGCCGGACGAAATCGCGACCCATAGCCGGGCGCAGGAATTCTATTTCGGCGACGATATGCTCATCCGGCGCCAAGACTATACGCTCGACATCGCCGGCGGCCATAGAATTGCGAACTATGCCCTGGATATTGTGAGCGTGGATGGCCTAAAGTTCGCCTCGAAGCGCCGGGCCTATATGTGCAACAAGAAATATGAGGTTCTGCGCGATCGGCTGCTCATCCGGCTGGACCTCTCCAACTTTCAGTTGGTCGCGTGAAAGGCGTTTTCACCGCTGGATGCGGGGAGCGCCGGATGCAATGAATTCGCCTGCGCCAACAGCTCTTTTTTCCGCGCTGGAGCATTTTCAAGTTGACCGGTTACGGTCAACGACTCGGAAAATGCGGCATCAAACGACTAAGGCTTGTGGGGATTTACTTTTTCAGGCCCAAACTTATCTGCGTAGATTGCCTCCACCTGTTCGACTTCGGCGGGGGTGAGCGCCTCTAATTCCCTCGATCGGGCACGCTGCGACAGGCGTCCCTCATT
The DNA here is from genome assembly GCF_000445085.1 of Sphingobium sp. HDIP04. NCBI lineage: Bacteria > Pseudomonadati > Pseudomonadota > Alphaproteobacteria > Sphingomonadales > Sphingobiaceae > Sphingobium > Sphingobium sp. HDIP04. Next base: position 64,774 of record NZ_ATDO01000109.1, read on the forward strand.
CTGCTCCAGAAACTTCAGCAGCAGTTCGACCTGGGCGGTGGGCATGTCGACGATCTGCTGCACCGCCTCGTTGAAGCTGTCGAAGGCTTCGAGGAAGCGAGCTTCGCGGGGCAGGTCCTCCTCGATGGTCTGCTGGACGCAGGCGTACAGGAATTCGACATGCGCGGTGGCGTCGAAAAATCGGTAGAAGTCGGCCGTGTCGTTCAGCACCCGCACATTGCCCTCCGGCGTCGGTTCCCATTCGATGAAGGGAAGCAGCGGTCCCGAATAGGAGGTGAGCGTGCCCTTGTACGCGTCGATCCGGCGCAGGATCACCGCGCTGATCGGGAACACCATGCCCGGCGGATTGAAGCCTGCGGACGCCAGGACGTGGTGAAAGAGCCAGCGATGCAGGCGGCCGTTTCCGTCGACATAGGGGTGGATGTAGACAAAGCCGAAAGCGAGCACGGCCGCCGCCGCGACCGGGTCCATGCCGCCGGCGACGGCTCGCGCCGAATAGGCGACCAGACCCTCCACGAGATCGCGCAGATCGCTTTCGCGGGCGCTGACATGGTCGGGCACGGGCAATCCCGTCTCCCGGTCGTGGACGCCGACGAACCCACCCTCTTCGCGAAGGCCCAGCCGGACGAAGCGTTGATCGCCGATGACGATGCGCTGCAGTCGGTCGAACTCCGCCAGGCTCAGCGGCCGCGACCCGGCTTCGGCGATCGCCTGTCCCCAGCGGGCGGCTCTCGTCCCCGAAGGCTTCTCCCCTTCGATGGCGAAGGAGGACTTCGAATCGTTGAGCCGCAGGAAGGCGGCGGCGCGGGCGACGAGGTCGGCGCGAATGCGCCCGACCACGGCGCGGGCGCGCTCATCGAATGCCTGCGCCTCATAGGCGAGGATCGCGTCGGTCCTGCGCACCATCGGGCAATATCGCGGCGTGCCGGGCAGGTTGTTGGCGACGCGATGGCGCGGCGACGCAACACCGTCCGCCAGCGCCAGTTGCAGCCTTGTATCGACGACCGGCACCAGGCGCACCTTGCCGGCATCCGGCACGTCCAGCCGGTCGCCGGTCATCCATTCGTAGAGAAACCAGATCCGGCGAGCGAAGCTGCCCGTCGGCGCATCGCGCACGATCCGGGCGAACGCAGCCGGCTCCTCGGCCCGGAAAAGCTGGGCAAGAACGGAAAGATCGATGCCTTCATAGCGGAAAGCAAATGTCAGATGGCCGATCAGTGTCGCGTCGGGCATGTGCCGCGGCGTCATCATCTGCCATTCGGCGGTGGATCGAGGATGATGCCGCTCGGCGATCGCGGCCAGGCGGGCGGGCAGCGGCAGGCGAAGGCCATAGCGTTCGATCAGCGCCGCGTAGCCGGCGGGCGTTCCCGGCTCGGCAAGCGGCCGCCCGCGAAAGTCAGTCACTGGTTGCGAAAGCCATTCACTCATGATCGATCCTGCGAAGAACATTCACCTGGTCTAGGGTGTGTAGGGATTCAGTCCATGGCGGGCTGCAAATAGCGGCTTCCTGCGCTTCCGGTGCTCACGTACTGAAGTACGCTGCGCGCCGGTTCTCGAAATCCACTATTTTCGCCGCGCCCTGAACTGAATCCCTACACACCCTAGGCCGCCTTGCGAAAGCGTTCACCCGTTGCGAATATCTATCACAGAAATTTCATAATGCGCATATCGTTCACCATTGCGCCATGAACCAGGCCGGCGCCGACGGTGGCGCGTAAAACCGGCCCGCCAGCGGTTCGACGCGTCCCGCGTGGATAGAAAGCGGCTACAGCGTGGGATGATTTCGGCATGCGGGCGAAGCTGGATGCAGCCGACGCCGACCTGCCCCCGCAGGATGGCGCGGGCAAGAGCTGACGGCGGAACCGCGCCTGCCGCCATCGCATGCCGGCTGTCCAAATGGCTGTTCTGCTAGGGAAAAATGGTGCTGCCGGCGAGGATTGAACTCGCGACCTCAGCCTTACCAAGGATGCGCTCTACCACTGAGCTACGGCAGCACTATTTCAGTTCCATCCGGCTTATCGCGCCGGCGGAGCCGGGCCTATGGCTGCCTCCTCGCGCCATGTCAAGGCGGCTTGCGGCGGAAGATGCAATTTGATTATGGGCGGGCCATGACAAACGGTCAGGACGAACGGAAAGAGCGCTTGGCGCAGGCGTTGCGGGACAATCTGCGTCGCCGCAAGGCCCAGTCCCGCGAATCGCGCGACGCGGAAAACCCCCGGCGCCCGGACGACGCCAAGGGGTGATCCCGTTCCGCTACAGCGGGGCGCAGGCCGCCTTGAGCCAGTCGAGCGCCCCGCCCTCCAGTTGCGGCCCGACGACCTCCAGCACCCTGGCGTGATAGGCGTCCAGCCATGCGCGCTCCTCGCCCGTCAGCATCTCCGTCGCGATCGCGTTGCGGTCGATCGGCGCGAAGGTCAGCGTTTCGAAGCCCAGCATCTCCCGCTCCGCGCCCGGCACGTCGCGGAGTTCGACCAGCACCAGATTCTCGATGCGGATGCCATATTCGCCTGTCTTGTAATAACCCGGCTCGTTGGAAAGGATCATGCCCGGCTGGAGCGGCTCGTCCCCGCCGCCGAAGGTCGCGATCCGCTGCGGCCCCTCATGCACCGACAGGAAGCTGCCGACGCCATGGCCGGTGCCATGGGCGTAATCCAGCCCTTCGGCCCACAGGAACTGCCGCGCCAGCACGTCGAGCTGCCCGCCCCGCGTCCCCTTCGGGAACTGGGCGCGGCCCAGCGCGATATGCCCCTTAAGTACCAGCGTGAAGCGCCGCTTCATCTCCTCGCTCGGCGTGCCGATGGCGATGGTGCGCGTCACGTCGGTGGTGCCGTCGCGATATTGCCCGCCCGAATCGACGAGATAGAAGCTGCCCGTCTCTATGGGCCGGTTGGTCCTTTCCTCGACCCGGTAATGCACCACCGCGCCGTTCGGCCCCGCGCCGGAAATGGTGTCGAAGGACAGATCCTCCAGCAGCCCGGTCTCCTTGCGGAACGCCTCCAGCTTCGCCGCCGCGCCCAGTTCATCGACGCCGCCCTTGGGCGCCTCGGTCGCGATCCAGTGCAGGAACCGGCTGAGCGCCGCGCCGTCGCGGGCCTGCGCCGCCTTGTGCCCGGCGATCTCGACGGGGTTCTTCACCGCCTTGGGCAGCACCGCCGGATCGCGCAGCGCCAATATGTTCGCGCCGCCCGCCTCCAGCGCCTCGAAGATGGCGGCCACCGCCCGCTCCGGATCGGCGACCACGGTCTTGCCTGCGAAAGCCGCCAGCGCCCCGGCGAAATCGGCGCGGTCATGCACGCGCACCGCATTGCCCAGATGCTGCACCACCGCCTCGTCGATCTTCTCCGGCGCGACATAGAGGTCCGCCGTCGCATCGGCATGGACGATGGCATAGGCCAGCGCCACCGGCGTCCGCTCCACATCCTTGCCCCGGATGTTGAAGGTCCAGGCCAGCGAATCCAGCGCCGACAGCACCGCCGCGTCGGCACGCTTCGCCACCAGCCAATCGGCCATCGCCTGCCGCTTTTCCGCCGCCGACTGACCGGCATAGCGGTCTTCATGCACCACCAGCTTGGCGTCGCTGGGCGCGGGCCGGTCCGGCCACACGGCGTCGACCGGATTGGTGTCCACCGCCACCAGTTCCGCGCCGCGCTCGGCCAGCGCCTCGCCCGCCGCCTTCACCCAGGCGCGCGTGTGCAGCCACGGATCGTAACCGATGCGCCCGCCCGCCGGGACATGCTCGCCCAGCCAGGCCGCGACGGAGGTCTGCGGCACGCTCTCATATTGCCAGTGCGCGCCGTCCACCTGCTCCCGCACCTGCAGCGTATAGCGGCCGTCCACGAAGATCGCCGCTTCCTCCGGCAGCACCACCGCGCTGCCCGCCGACCCCTGAAATCCAGTCAGCCAGGCCAGCCGCTGCGCATAGGCGCCGACATATTCGCTCATATGCTCATCGGTCAGCGGCACGACGAAGCCGTCCAGCGCCACGCGCACCAGTTGGGCGCGCAGGGCTTTCAGGCGATCTTCATAAGTGGACATCAAATTTCCCTTGGACTTGTCGGCCCTCTTGCGCAGGGCCTATGGCCGCCAACATAAGCAAAGCAGCATCGTTTCGCCAGATCAGGACATTGAATGACCGCATCCCCAAAAGCCCCCGTCGCCGCCCGCCGCCCGCACAGCTTCTCGCATCATGGGATCATGGTGGAGGATCCCTATGCCTGGCTGCGCGACCCCGGCTATCCGGAGGTGAAGGACAAGGATGTGCTGTCCTATCTGGAGCAGGAGAACGCCTATTTCGAAGCGGCGATGCAGCCGCGCAAGGCGCTGACCGACCGGCTGTTCGCGGAGATGAAGGGCCGCATCAAGGAGGATGACAGTTCCGTCCCGCAGAAGGACGGCGATTATATCTACTGGCGCGCGTTCGAGGTCGGCGCGCAATATCGCAAATGGTATCGAAGGCCCGCCGCCGCCAAAGACGAGGACGGCGAGGACCAGTTGATCCTGGACGAACCCGCGCTGGCGGAGGGGCATGATTATTTCCGCCTCGGCGCGCTGTCGGTCAGCCCGGACGGCCGCTACCTCGCCTATGCCATCGACAATAATGGATCGGAACGGTTCGAGGCGCGGATCAAGGACTTGTTCACCGGCGAGATCCTGCCGGAAATCATCCCCGACACCTTGTCGTCGCTGGTATGGACCAGCGACAGCAGGGGCCTGCTCTACGGCGTCGCCAACGACCAGTGGCGCACCGACAATGCCCGGCTCCACTGGCTGGGCCAGCCGGTGGAAAGCGACGCCGAACTCTTCCATGAGGATGATGAGGGCTTCCGCGTCTCGGTCGGCCTCACCTCGTCGGAAAAGTGGATCGTGATCGCGACCGGCGACCATGTGACCAGCGAGGTCTGGTTGCTCCCCGCCGACAATCCCGCCGCCCCGCCGCTGCTCGTCGCCCCGCGCAAGCCCGGCCGCGAATATGACGTCGATGAGCATGACGGCACGCTCTACATCCGCACCAACGACACCCATCCCAATTTCCGGCTGGTGAAGGCGCCGCTCGCCAGCCCCGGCGCGTGGGAGGAGGTCATCGCCCCGGACGCGCATTTCTACCTGACCGACTTCACGCTGTTCAAAGGCTTCTACGTCACCGAGGGGCGGCAGGACGGCCTCGACCAGATCGAACTGCGCGATTACGCCACGCACAGCCCCAGGCGCATTCCCTTCCCGGAGGCGAGCTATTCCGCCTCGCTGGACGACAATCCCGAATATGACGTGACGAAGCTGCGCATCGGCTATGAATCGATGGTCACGCCCGACACCATCTACGACTATCATCTCGACACCGGCGAACTGGAAGTGCTGAAGGTGCAGGAAATCCCGTCCGGCTATGACGCGACCCGCTATGCGACCGAGCGTCTCATGATCCCGGCCCGCGACGGCACGCCGATCCCGGTGTCCATCGTCTATCCCAAAGACCTGCCCCGCGACGGCAGCGCGCCGCTGCACCTCTATGGCTATGGCGCCTATGGCATCGCGATGGAGCCGGGCTTCTCCACCAGCCGCCTGTCGCTGCTGGACCGCGGCTTCGCCTTCGCGCTGGCCCATATCCGGGGCGGCGACGACCTCGGCCAGCAATGGTATCTGGACGGGAAGCTGGACAAGCGCACCAACACCTTCACCGACTTTGTGGACGTGGCCAAGGGGCTGATAGAGCGGGGCTACACGTCGAAGGGCCGGATCAGCATCTCCGGCGGATCGGCGGGCGGCGAACTGATGGGCGCGGTCATCAACAGCGATCCCGACCTGTGGGGCGCGGTGGTGGCGCATGTGCCCTTCGTCGACGTGCTCAACACCATGCTGGACGAAACGCTGCCGCTGACGCCGGGCGAATGGCCCGAATGGGGCAATCCCATCGAGGACAAGGCGGCGTTCGAGACGATCCTGTCCTACGACCCCTACAGCAATGTCAGCGCGCAGCCCTATCCGCCGCTGATGGTGACGGCGGGGCTCAACGACCCCCGCGTCACCTATTGGGAACCGGCCAAATGGGTGGCGAAGCTGCGCGCCACGAAGACGGACGACAATATCCTGCTGCTCAAGACCAATATGGGCGCGGGCCATGGCGGCAAGTCGGGCCGCTTCGAAAGCCTCCACGAAACGGCGGAGGAATTCGCCTTCATCCTCTGGCAGCTAGGCGTCGAGGAAGCATGAAGAAGGCAGGCTCTCCTCCGTTCGCCCTGAGCCTGTCGAAGCCTGTCCTGAGCGCCTGCCTGCAGGCAGTCGAAGGGGGCCTCTCCTTTCTTGAAGAAGGAAGAGGCTTCGACAGGCTCAGCCCGAACGGAGGGAGAGGATAATGGCCTCCACCTACGCCACCCAGTTCACCGCCGGTCCCGAACATATCGACATGCTCGGCCATGTGAACAACGCCGTCTGGGTCCAGTGGATGGAGCAGGTCGCGACCGAACATTGGGCCCGCGACGCCGCGCCGGATCATCTGGACGCCTATGCCTGGGTCGTGACCCGGCATGAGATCGACTATCGCGGCAATGTGAAGCAGGGCGAAACCGTGTCCGCCCGCACCTGGATTCCGCAGGGGCCTCGCGGCGCCCGCTTCGACCGGCACATGGAATTCACCGGACCCGACGGCAGGGTGAAGGTGTCGGCCAAGTCCACCTGGGCGATCATCGACCTGAAGACGGGCCGCATCCTCCGGGTGCCCCCGGACGTCGCGGCCCGCTTCTTCGAAGGCTAGAGCGTTTTCGCAATGAGCGAAAACGCTCTGGTCCTTTGATGTCGCATTTTCCGAGCCGTTGACCGTGAACGGTCAACTTGAAAATGCCCTAGGCGAGCTTTTCCTCGCCCCGCGTCTTCCACAGCGACCAGCCCACCCCCACGCCGATCAGCGCGAAGGTCACGCCCAGGCTGATGACGGGCGGGAATTTGCCCCCGTCCATCACGAAGTCCGCCACGAATATCTTGGCGCCGATGAACACCAATATCGCGGCCAGCGCATATTTCAGATAGTGGAAGCGATGCACCATCGCCGCCAGCGCGAAATAAAGCGCGCGCAAGCCCAATATCGCCATCACGTTCGACGTGTAGACGATGAACATGTCGGTCGTGATCGCGAAGATGGCGGGCACGCTGTCCACCGCGAACACCAGGTCCGCGAAGTTGATCACCACCAGCGCCAGCAGCAGCGGCGTCGCCGCCATGACGACCTTGCCGGTCTTCGGATCGGTCATGCGCGCCAGGAAATGTTCGCCATGCTGCTCCGGCGTCACCCGCATATGCTTGGAAATGAAGCGGATCAGCGGATTTTTGCCGACATCCATCGGCTCGTCGCCCGCGAACATCATCCTGATGCCGGTGAAGATCAGGAAGGCGGCGAACAGGTACAGCACCCAATAGGCCTGGTGCAGCAGCATCGCCCCGCCCGCGATCATCAGGCCGCGCAGCACGATCACGCCGATAATGCCCCACAGCAGCGCCCGATACTGATATTTCGCTGGAATCGCGAAATAGGAAAAGATCAGGCTGATGACGAAGACATTGTCGATGGACAGCGCCTTTTCGATGAAGAAGCCGGTGAAATACTGCATCCCCGGCTCCGGCCCGCGCACGAACCAGACCCAGGCGCCGAAAGCGCAGGCGATGCCGATGTAGAAGATGGAGAGCTTCAGGCTCTCCCTGATGCCGATCTCCTTATTCTCCTTGTGCAGGAAACCCAGGTCGAAGGCGGTCAGCGCGACGACGATGGAGAAAAAGGCGAGCCAGAACCATGCGGGCGTCCCCAGCCAGTCGGCGAAAAGAAATTCCATGGGATATGCTCCTCTTGATCAACGACAAAGGTCGATCGGAGAAATCCGGTGCCAGCCATGGGGGAGAGGATAAGCCAGACCGCCATGCGCATCGGATAGTCCGATGCGGTCCGACATCACGCGCTGAAAAAAGCGCGCCAGAGGGGCCCGGTCCGCGAGGGCGAGGATAGACGCAAAAGCGTCCGAAATCAACGGAGGTCTAAATCCTCCCCATCTATCGATGGGGAGGAATAGGAGAAGTCACCCCCTGCCGCCCGGCACGTCCACCACTTCGAAAATATCCTCGATCCCCGGCTCGACCGGCATGTCGTCCCGCTCGGTCGCCTGTCGCGCCCACATGGCGGCATACAGCCCGTCCGCCCGCACCAGATCGCCATGCCGCCCGCGTTCGACGATGCGCCCCTTCTCCATGACGATGATCTCGTCCGCGTCGACCACGGTGGACAGCCGGTGCGCCACCACCAGCGTCGTGCGCCTGCGCGATATGGTGCGCAGCACGTCCTGGATTTCCGTCTCGGTCCGGCTGTCGAGCGCGCTGGTCGCCTCGTCCAGCACCAGCACCGGCGGGTCTTTCAGCAGCGTCCGGGCAATCGCCACTCGCTGCTTCTCGCCGCCGGACAGCTTCAGCCCGCGCTCGCCCACCCGCGTGTCATAGCCCTGGGGCAGGCCCATGATGAAGTCGTGGATGGACGCCGCCCTGGCCGCCGCCTCAATCTCTTCCTGCGTCGCGCCTTCGCGGCCATAGCCGATATTATAGCCGACCGTGTCGTTGAACAGCACCATGTCCTGCGGCACGATGCCGATGGTGGAGCGCAGGGATTGCTGCGTCACCGCCGATATGTCCTGCCCGTCGATGCTGATCCGCCCGCCCTGAATGTCGTAGAATCGGAACAGCAGCCGGGCGATGGTCGACTTGCCCGCGCCCGAAGGTCCGACGATGGCCAGCGTCCTGCCCGCCGGAACGGTGAAGCTGACCCCGTGCAATATCTCCCGCTCCGGATCGTAACCGAAATGCACATGGTCGAAGCGCACCTCGCCCGCCTCGACATGCAGCATCGGCGCGCCCGGCGCGTCGCTGATCTCCGCCTCCGTGTCGATCAGCCTGTACATCGCCTCCATGTCGATCAGCCCCTGCCGGATCGTCCGATAGACCATCCCCAGCAGGTCGAGCGGCCGGAAAAGCTGGCTCAGCAGCGTGTTCACCAGCACCACGTCGCCGGTCGAGAACTGCCCCCGGCTCCACCCCCAGACGGTATAGCCCATCGCCCCCGCCATCATCAGATTGGTGATCAGCGACTGGCCGATATTCAGCCAGGCCAGCGAATTTTCCGACTTCACCGCCGCATTGGCATAGCGCCGCATCGCCTTGGCATAGCGGGCCGCTTCGCGCTCCTCCGCGCCGAAATATTTGACCGTCTCGAAATTCAGCAGGCTGTCGACGGCATGGGCGACCGCGTTGGTGTCCATGTCCACCATGTCGCGGCGCAACTGGTTGCGCCATTCGGTGATCGTCCGGGTGAACCAGATGTAGAGCGCCACCATGACCAGCGTCGCCGCGACCAGTCCGGGACCGAACTTCACGAAGAAGATGACGCAAACCGCCGCCAGTTCCAGCACCGTCGGCGCGATGTTGAACAGCAGGAAATAGAGCATGGTGTCGATGCTCTTGGTGCCGCGCTCCACGATCTTGGTGACGGCCCCGGTGCGCCGGTCGAGATGGAAGCGCAGCGACAGCCGGTGCAGATGGACGAACACGTCGTCGGCCAGCCGCCGCCCGGCCTCCTGCCCGACCCGCTCGAAAATGGCGTTGCGCAGATTGTCGAACAGCACGCCGCCGAAGCGCGCCCCCGCATAGGCGACGACCAGCGCGATCGCCAGGCCCGCGCCGGATTCCATGCCCGGCGCCATGCGGTCGATCGCGGCCTTATAGGCGAAGGGCATGGCCAGGCTGACGGCCTTCGCCACCAGCACCAGCGCCATGGCGACGGCGACGCGCCGCCGCAGCGCGGGGGCGTCGGCCGGCCAGAGATAGGGAAAGAAACGCCGCATCGTCGCCCAGACGGGCGGAAGGGGGCTGTTGTCGGGCGTGGATGGCGGCATGGAGGTTATGTAAGGCGAGCTTGCGCCAAATGCCACTTATAAGCCCCTCCCCTTCAGGGGGGTGGGGGATCTCCCCAAGCGCTGAGGGTGGAGGCGCGCCCCCACCCCCTGCCCCTCCCCTGAAGGGGAGGGGAGTGAGGCAGCCTTAATCCCGCAACAATTCATTGATCCCGGTCTTCGACCGCGTCTGCGCGTCCACCCGCTTCACGATCACCGCGCAATAGAGGCTCGGCCCCGGCGTGCCGTCGGGCAGCGGCTTGCCGGGCAGCGACCCCGGCACCACCACCGAATAGGGCGGCACTTCGCCCATGAACACTTCTCCGGTGGCGCGGTCGACGATCTTGGTCGACTGGCCGATGAACACGCCCATCGACAGCACCGATCCCTTGCCGACGCGCACGCCCTCCACCACTTCGGACCGGGCGCCGATGAAGCAGTCATCCTCGATGATCACCGGATCGGCCTGCAACGGCTCCAGCACGCCGCCAATGCCGACGCCGCCCGACAGATGGACATTCTTGCCGATCTGCGCGCAGCTTCCCACCGTCACCCAGGTATCGACCATCGTGCCCTCGTCCACGAAGGCGCCGATATTCACGAAGCTGGGCATCAGGATCACATTCTTCGCGATATGCGCCCCGGCGCGGGCGAACGACCCCGGCACGGCGCGGAAACCGGCGGCGCGGAAGGCGGCCTCGTCCCAACCGGCGAACTTGCTCGGCACCTTGTCCCACCAATGGCCAGCGCCCGGCCCATTGTCGATCATGACATTGTCGTTCAGGCGGAAGGACAGCAGCACCGCCTTCTTCGCCCACTGGTTGACCCGCCAGCCTTCTGCCGTCGGTTCGGCCACGCGCAGTTCGCCGCTGTCCAGCATCGCCAGCGCCTTGTCCACCGCCTGACGCACGGCCCCCTGCGTCGACAGGCTCACATTGGCCCGGCCCTCCCAGGCGGCGTCGATAGTCGCGATCAGTTCGTTGCTCATGGCTTTTCCCCAAAAATATCCGCCAGGAACGGCGTCAGATGGTCGGTTTCGAAATCGATGAAGTCGGGATGATGCCCGTGGTCGCCCGCTTCGGAGCCGTTATTGACCCAGATGGTGGTCATGCCGATGGCCTTGGCCGGCTTCAGGTTGCGCGCCATATCCTCGAAAAAGGCGGCGCGGGCGGGATCGACATGGTGCACCCGGCACAGTTCCGCATAACCCGACGGATCGGGCTTGGGAATATATTGGCAGGCGTGGATGTCGTGGATCAGCTCGAACGCGCCGCTCAGGCCCAGCCGGTCCAGCACCCGCGTGGCGTAGGCGGCATCGCCATTGGTAAAGATCAGCCGCCGCCCCGGCAGCGCCGCGATATGGGCGTTGAGCGCCTCGTCCACCTCCAGCCGGTCCATGGAGATGTCGTGGACATAGTCGAGGAAGGCGCGCGGCTCGATGCCATGATGGTGCATCAGGCCGGACAGGGTGGTGCCATGCTCCAGGAAATAGCGTTTCTGCGTCTGCTTCGCGACCACCGGATCGCAACCGAGCAGGCCCTGGATGAACTCGCCCATCTTCACGTCGATCAGCGCGAACAGGTCCGCCTTCGCCGGGTAGAGCGTATTGTCCAGATCGAAGATCCAGGTGTCGACATGGGCAAGGTCGCGACGCATGGCCGCGCCCTAGTCCGCTGGGACGGGGAGGGCAAGGGCCATGGCCCCATCCCAAGCCGTGCTCCTGCGAAGGCAGGAGCCCAGTCCAGACGGTCGTGCATTTATCAGACGGCGGAACCAGGCCGCGTGGACAAATTCGAAAATGTCGGCAATTTGGCCATTTGCCGACATTCCGGATCGTCTACGCGGCCCAGCCATTGTTCGACTCCGCTCGAAACGAACGGGTCTTGATCACAGCCGATCCGCCTTCATCGCGAAGACGGTTTCGTGGGGCTGATAGGCCGCCATCCTGTCGAGCAAGGCTTCGACGGCGTTGGCGTGGATCAGGATATTGGCGTGCTGGGCGCGGATGAAGCCTGCCTCCACCATATGTTGGTTGAAGGCGATGAGCTGGTCGTAGAAGCCTGCGACATTGAGCAGGCCCACCGGCTTTCGGTGATAACCAAGCTGCGCCCAACTGATCGCTTCCCACAATTCGTCCATCGTGCCGACGCCGCCAGGCAGGGTGACGAAGCCGTCGGACAGGTCGGTGAAAAGCTGCTTGCGCTGGTGCATGGTCTGGACGACGTGCAGTTCCGTGCAGCCGCGATGGGCGACTTCGGCGCCGACCAGCGCTTCGGGGATGACGCCGATCACTTCACCGCCCGCCTCCAGCGCTGCGTCCGCCACCGCGCCCATCAGGCCCAGGCGGCCGCCGCCATAGACGACGCCGATGCCGCGCTCAGCCAACACGCGCCCGACATGGCGGGCGGCGTCGACATGGGCGGGGTCAGCCGGGGTGGCCGAGCCGCAATAGACTGCCAGTCTCTTCATATGTCCTCTTTACGCCAGATCTTCCAGCATCAGCGCGGCGGTCGCCTTGGCGCTGCCGACCACGCCGGGGATTCCCGCGCCGGGATGGGTGCCCGCCCCGACCAGATAGAGGTTGGGAATGACATCGTCGCGATTATGGGCGCGGAACCATGCGCTTTGGGTGAGCAAAGGCTCCAGGCTGAAGGCGCTGCCCAGATGCGCCGACAGGTCGCGGCGGAAATCGGGCGGGGCATAATGGAACTGCGTCACGATGCGCGAGCGGATGTCGGGGATCAGGCGATGCTGGATCTCGTCCAATATGCGCTCTGCATAGGCAGGCGCGAACCTGTCCCAGTCGATCGGCAGCTTGCCCAGATGCGGCACCGGCGCGAGCGCGTAGAAGGTCGAATGGCCGTCCGGCGCCATCGACGGATCGGTGACGGTCGGATGATGCAGATAGAGCGAGAAATCCTGCGGCAGCACGCCATGGTCGTAAATGTCGGTCAGCAGCCCGTCATAGCGCGGGCCGAACAGGATCATATGGTGCGGAATGCCCGGCCAGCTTCCCCTGATGCCGAAATGCAGCACGAACAGGCTGGGCGACCAGCGTTTGCGGGCGAGCTTTTCCGCCTGTTTCTGGCCACGCGGATGATGGCCGATCAGGTCGCGATAGCTGTGCATCAGGTCGGCGTTGGAGGCGACGGCGTCCGCCTCCCCCCGCCAGCCCGAAGCGGTGCGCACGGCGACCGCGCGGTCGCCATAGGTTTCGATCTGCACCACCGGATCGGCGAGGCGCAGCGTGCCGCCGAGGCGTTCGAAATGCGTCGCCATCGCCTGGACGAGGCGGTTGGTGCCGCCCTTCGCGAACCAGACGCCGCCGTCCTTCTCCAGCTTGTGGATCAGCGCGTAGATGGAGCTGGTCTGCATCGGATTGCCGCCGACCAGCAGCGTGTGGAAGGAGAGCGCCTGGCGCAGCTTCTCATTCTTCACATGGGAGGAGACGACCGAATAGACGGAGCGCCACGCCTGATGCTTCATCAGCGCGGGGGCGGCGCGGACCATGGAGGCGAAGTCGAGGAAAGCGACCGAGCCGAGCCTGCGATACCCCTCTTCATAGACGCCGCCCGCATAGTCGAGGAAGCTCTCATAGCCCGCGACATCTTCGGGATTGAGCCTGGCGATCTGGGCGCGCAGGGCGGTTTCGTCGTTGGAATAGTCGAAATTGGTGCCGTCGCGCCAGTTGAGCCGGTAGAAGGGGGAGACGGGGACGAGGCTGACATCCTCCGCCATGTCGTGGCCGGACAGGCGCCATAATTCGCCCAGGCAGTCGGGATCGGTGATGACGGTCGGCCCGGCGTCGAAGACGAAGCCGTCCTTTTCCCACATATAGGCGCGCCCGCCCGGCCGGTCCCGCGCCTCGACCAGCGTGGTGTCCATTCCGGCGGATTGCAGGCGGATGGCGAGCGCGAGGCCGCCAAAGCCCGCGCCGATGACGATCGCTTTCCGGTTCATCGGGTTCGCTTCATCAGGCGGGAGGGCTCATCAATGCACGCATGGCGTCCCTTATGGGCACCGGGGGCCGCCCGCACAAGATGCGGATGCGATCCCGAAGCGTCGAGCGGCCCGCGTAGAAGCGGCCGATCAAGGGGGGGCTGAGCCGATAGAAACGTTCGAAGATGCGCCAGCGCTGCGCGGGGCGGGCCGCGCCGAACAGCATGCGGCCGAGCAGCCGGTAATAGCGCCCCTGCCGCCAATGGAGGGCGGCCCATTCCCGCGTCGCATGCGCCAGCAGCCGTCCCTCCATCGGCCATTCGTCCGCCAGCCATTGGGCGAAGCGCACGGCGTCGGGCAGGGAATAGCCGGTCATGGGCTGGAACATCGCCGCCCTCACGCCGATCCGCGCCACCGGGTCATGCCGCGGCCAGAAGCGGTCGAAATCGCCGCCATGGACGACAGGGAGGACGCCGCTTTCGCTGTGGACGACCGCCTCGACCTGCCAGCCCTGCGCCCCGGCATAGGTGGTGATGCGCGCCTCCAGCGCGGGGATGCCGAGGTCCGGGGTGTCGCTATAATAAGTATCCTCGACGAAGATCGTCCGCTCGTCGCGGGGCAGCAGGTAGACGAAGCGGTAGCCGTCAAATTGCTCGACCGTGGCGTCCATGATGACCGGGCGGGTCAGGCCGTGGGGGGCAGTCAGGCTCAGGGTCTGGCCGACGAATTTCTGCCAGCCGCAGCGCAGCGCGGAAAGGTCGCCCCCTCCCCTGGCGTCCAGCACGGCTCCGGCGCGGATGGTGCGGCCATCGAACAAGGTGACGGTGGTGGGCGTCAGTTCGACGGCCTGCGCGCCGGTCAGCACGGCTTCGCCCAGCACTTCCCGGACATGGGCGTCGAGGCGCGTCGAGGTGATGCTGTTATAGGGCGCGGCCAGTTGGCGGCTGTGGCCGGGGAAGCGGACCTCATAGCCTTCGGGCCAGCGATGGGCGACCAGCGGCTCGACCAGCCAGCGGTCGCCCGCATCCACGTCGCTGTCGAAGAAGGACCAGATATGGTTGCCGCCGAGCGTATCGCCGCTTTCCAGCAGCCGGATGGAGACATGGGGATGGCGCATGGCAAAGGCGAGCGCGGTCAGGCTGCCCGCCAGGCCGCCGCCCACTATCGCCAGGTCGCAATCGGTCATGGTCGCCATCGCACCCCTTGTTCGGAAATCCGGCCGAAGCCGGATTTGCCGCACCGGCCCACTCCCCCACCCGGCCACCCAACGGCAGTATTCTATAGGTGGCCGGGTGGGGGAGTGGGCTGGTGCGGCGCCGAAAATGTACATATGCGCATTTTCCAAACAGACTCTTAGGGGCTTCGCGAGGAAATGCACGGATTGATTTTCCGGGGGATATAGTATAGGGGGGTATCCTATGCATATCGTGGCGGATCGGGACAAGCTGTTGGCGCGGGTGCGGCGCATCGCCGGGCAGATCGGCGCGGTCGAACGGCAATTGGCGGGCGATGCGGGCTGTTCGGAAACGCTGCAACTGGTCGCCTCCGTCCGGGGAGCGGTGGGCAGCCTGATGGAGGAGCTGATCGACCAGCATATGCGCGAACATGTCGCCCGGCCGGGCATCAGCGACGCGGCGCGACAGGCCGCGGCGGAGGAGATGCTGGCGCTGATCCGGCGCTACGGGAAATGAGCATGCACGACGATCACAACCATGGCCATCATCCCGAGGAGCATGATCATGCCCGTGCCATGCCCGCGACCGGCGCGGACGAGGGCGAGGAAAGCCATTATTTCGACCATATCTATCTGAGCCGGGGGCATGACGAGAATGCCCGCAAGACGATGTGGGTCGTGTGGCTGACGGCGGCGACCATGGTGGTGGAGATCGTCTTCGGCTGGCTGAGCGGGTCGATGGCGCTGCTGGCCGACGGTTTCCACATGGCGACCCATGCGGGCGCGCTGGCGGTGGCGGCGGCCGCCTATGGCTATGCGCGGCGGCATGCGCGCAATCCCCGCTATACTTTCGGGACCGGCAAGGTGGGGGATCTGTCCGGCTTCGCCTCCGCTTTGATCCTGGCCTTCACGGCGCTGTTCATCGCCGTCGAATCGGCGATGCGCCTGTTCGATCCGGTGCAGGTGGCTTTCGGCGAAGCGACGCTGGTGGCCGTGATCGGCCTGGTCATCAACCTGATCAGCGCCCTGCTGCTGGGGCATGACCATAGCCATGATCACGGGCATCACGGCCATGCCCATGATCATAAGCAGGGCCATGCCGACAATAATCTGCGCGCCGCCTATATGCATGTGCTGACCGACGCGCTGACGTCGGTGTTGGCCATCGCGGCGCTGCTGGCGGGGCGCTATATGGGCTGGTGGTGGCTTGACCCGGCCGTGGGCCTGCTGGGCGCGGCGGTGATCGCGCGCTGGGCCTGGGGGCTGATGAAGGATACTGCCGCGATCCTGCTCGACACCGCCGAACCGGCGCTGACGGCGCGGATCAAGGGACTGGTGGAGGCGGAGGGGGCGACCATCCGCGACCTGCATGTCTGGCGCATCGGGCCGCATGCCCATGCCGCCATCGTCAGCCTGGCCCCCGGCGCGGACGCCGCCGCCGTGCGCCGCCAGGTCCGCGCCCTGCCGCGCATGGAGCATGTGACGGTGGAGTGCGGGTAGGCGGGTTTCGGAGATGCATGCGGGAACGTCCAGACAGGGCGAGGCATGCGCGAGAAAATTCTCCGTAGCATCTTGAAACGTAAATAGGCCTTCCTATTTCCCTTTTGTCCCGGCTCTCCCCCCCCTCCCGCCGGGACATCCCTCTTTGTGGCCCCGGCGTTCCCTTGCGCCGGGGCTGCTTTTTTGGAGGGATCAAAGAAACTGGGCCGCTACCCAGCCGCTTGCCCAGGCCCATTGGAAATTATAGCCGCCCAGCCAGCCGGTGACGTCGACCGCTTCGCCTATGGCGTAAAGGCCGGGGAGGTGGCGCGCCTCCATCGTCTGCGAGGATAGCCCGGCGGTGGAGATGCCGCCGATGGTGACTTCCGCCTTGGCGAAGCCTTCGGTGCCGTTGGGGGTGAAGGACCAGGCCGAGAGGCGGCGTTCGGCATCCTGCAACTTGCGGTCCGGGATATTGCCGAGATCGCCGGGCAGCGCGAGCCGCTCCGCCAGCGCGTCGGCCAGACGGTCGGGCAGGTGGCCGCGCAGGCTCTGCGTCAGCGTGGCGCGGGGCTTGCCGCGCTTCGCCTCCGTAAGCCAGCCCGGCGCCCGGTCGGGCAGGAAGTCGAGGGCGATGGCGTCCCCATGCCGCCAATAGGAGGAAATCTGCAAGATCGCCGGGCCGGACAGGCCGCGATGGGTGAGCAAGGCGGCTTCGCGGAAGGCGGTCTTGCCATGGCGGGCGACGACCTCGGTCGAGACGCCGGAGAGGGAGCGGAACAACAGGTCTTCGCCACCGAGCGTCAGGGGGACGAGCGCGGGGCGGGGTTCGACCACCTTCAGGCCGAACTGGCGGGCGAGATCGTAGGCGAAGGCGGTCGCGCCGATCTTCGGGATGGACGGACCGCCGGTGGCGATGACCAGCGCGGGGGCGGTGGCGGTCCTGCCGCCATGGGTGACGCTGTAGCGGCCATCGGCATGGGTGACGGCGGTGATGGCGTGGCCGAGGCGGATCGCGACGCCGCCTGCCTCGCATTCGGCGAGCAGCATGGCGACGATCTGGCGGGCGCTCTGGTCGCAGAAGAGCTGGCCCAGCGTCTTTTCGTGCCAGGCGATGCCGTGGCGTTCGACAAGGGCGAGGAAATCCTGCGGCGTGTAGCGGCCCAGCGCCGATTTGGCGAAATGGGGGTTGGCCGACAGATAGCGGTCGGGCGCGGTGTGGATATTGGTGAAATTGCAGCGGCCGCCGCCGGAGATCAGGATTTTCTTCCCCGGCTGGTCGGCATGGTCGATGACCAGCACGCGCCTGCCCCGCTGGCCCGCCATGGCCGCGCACATGAGGCCGGCGCCGCCAGCGCCCAGGACGATGGCGTCATAGGTTTCCGGTGTTGCGGGCATCAACCGGCGGCGAGCGCGTCCATGATCTGGCGGACGGGCGCGACGTCATATCCGGCCGAGGCGGCCTGCTCGGCCAGCGCCGCCGGGTGATCGCCTGCGCGGGCGCGGGTCAGCGCCCAGAGCAATGTGCTGCGCGTGCCGGATCGGCAATAGGCGAGGATCTTGCCCTCGCCCGCCTGTTCCAGCGCGGCGGCCATGCCGTCGAGTTGCCAGGGGGCGAAGCCGCCATGGGCCACGGGCACGGCGGCATAGGCGATGCCGGCGGCCTTGGCGGCGGCCTCGATCTCCGCGCCGTTGGTCTGGCCCGGCTCCTCGTCGTCGGGGCGGTTGTTGATGATGACGGTGACGCCCAGCGCCTTTGCCTCCGCCACCTGATCGACGCTGATCTGCGGGGAGACGTAGAGGCTTTTGGTTAGCTGGCGGAACATGGGCGGACTCCTTTGCGGGCCTCCTTGCGCCTGTGGGCGGCGGGATTCAAGGGGGTTGGCCAAAGAGCAACGTGCTCCTGCGAAGGCAGGAGCCCAGTTCAGACGTCAGCAACAGGCCGCGTGGACAAATTCGGAATGTCGGGAAATGGCCATGAGCGGACATCATTTACCGTCACCCCGGACTTGATCCGGGGTCCCGCTTTCTTTCTGAGTSCGCGCCCAGCCCAAGGCAGCGGGACCCCGGGTCAAGCCCGGGGTGACGAATAGGGGAATGGCCCCTCTCCACCCCAATCCCTCAGTCAGGCGAGTCTTGAATTTGTCCACGCGGCCCAGGCTCCTGCCTTCGCAGGAGCACGGTGATCTCAAGCTTAAAGATAAGGCCGGATCGCCGCCAGGAACGCATCGCCATAGGCGTCCAGCTTGCGCTGCCCTACCCCGCTGATGTGACCGAGTTCGGTGAGGTTCGTCGGGCGCTGCTCCGCCATTTCGCGCAGGGTCGAATCATGGAAGATGACATAGGGCGGCACACCCGCCTCCTGCGCCAGTTCGCGGCGGCAGGCGCGCAGCGCGTCGAACAGCGGATCGCCCACGGGATTTTCGGCGCTGCCGTTGCGGGCGCTCTTGCGGCGGCGTTCCTTGCGGGGCGGCAGGACCAGGCTGACCTCTTCCTCCCCGCGCAGGATCGGGCGGGCATTGGGGCCGAATTCCAGCCCGCCATGTTCGTTGGTCTGGAGCGCGTCGCGGACCAGCAAGGCGCGAGATACGGGGCGCAGCAGCGCCGTCTCCTCCCCGTCGACGATGCCGTAGACCGAAATCTTGTCATGGCCGCGCTCGCGGATCTTGTCGGTGACGGCGCCGGTCAGCACCTGCTCGATATGGCCGACGCCGAAGCTCTGGCCGGTGCGGTAGACGGCGGACAGGAATTTGCGGGCGGTCTGGGTCACGTCGACGCTGGGCGGCGGGTTCAGGCAATTGTCGCAATTGCCGCAGGTGGGCGACGGATTTTCCCCGAAATGGCGGAGCAATATGGCGCGGCGGCAGGTGCCGGTCTCCACCAGCCCGCCCAGCGCGGTGATGCGGGCGCGCTCGCCCTGTTGGCGCAGGGGATCGAGTTCGCCGATGCGCTGGCGGGCGCGGGCGAAATCGTCCGCGCCCCAGAAGAGATGCGCTTCGGCCGGTTCGCCGTCGCGGCCTGCGCGGCCCGATTCCTGATAATAGCCCTCGATCGACTTGGGCAGCGCCGCATGGGCGACGAAGCGGACGTCGGGCTTGTCGATGCCCATGCCGAAAGCGATGGTCGCGACCATCACCATGTCCTCGCTGGCGATGAAGGCGGCCTGGTTGGCGGCGCGGGTGCGCGGGTCCAGCCCGGCATGATAGGCGCGGGTCGGGCGGCCGGTCTTGCCGAGGGTTTCGGCCAGCTTCTCGGTCGCGGCGCGGGTGGGGGCGTAGACGATGCCGGGGCCGGTCTGGCTGGCGATCAGATCGGAAAGCTGGCGCGGCAGGCCGTCGCGGGGGTGGACGGCGTAGCGGATGTTCGGCCGGTCGAAGCCCGCGATGATCAGCCCTTCGCGGGGAATGCCGAGCTGGACGAGGATGTCGTCGCGGGTGTGATGGTCGGCCGTGGCGGTCAGCGCGAGGCGGGGAACGACTGGAAATTCGTCCAGCAGCGGGCGCAGCAGGCGATAGTCGGGGCGGAAATCATGGCCCCATTCGGAGACGCAATGCGCCTCGTCAATCGCGAAGAGGGCGATCTTCGCGGCGCGCAGGAGGGTGCGGAACCCCTCCCCGCTGGCGCGCTCCGGGGCGACGTAGAGCAGGTCGAGATCGCCGTTGCGCAGCCGGTCCTGCGTCTCGCGCCAGTCGGCATCGACGCTGGTGAGGCTGGCGGCGCGGATGCCGACCGCCTGGGCGGCGCGCAACTGGTCGTGCATCAGCGCGATCAGCGGGGAGACGACGACGCAGCAGCCGTCCAGCGCCACGGCGGGAAGCTGGTAGCAGAGCGACTTGCCCGCGCCGGTCGGCATGATCGCCAGCGTCGGCTGCCCCGCCATGATGCGGCCGACCACCTGTTCCTGCACGCCCCGGAAAGCGGGGAAGCCGAAAATATCGTGGAGCAGGGTCGGGATGTCGGGACGCATGGGGAGGGGCTGTAGCGATTTGAGGAGGCCGGGACCAGCTTCCCGCTATCGTCATCCCAGCGAAAGCTGGGATCTCAGGAGATAGGGCACTGCCTGGCGGCACGAGATCCCAGCTTTCGCTGGGATGACGGATGGGGGACTCATGGGACGGATGGGGCCTCAAGGGTCCAGCAGGCAGCCCCAGCCCTTGCGATAGCGGGCCGTGCGGGAGGCGAGCAGGGGAACCGCCGCGTTGACCGATTGCGATTCGGGCAAGTCCTTCAGCGACACCGCCCACATGCCGGGTTCCTTGTCGCCCTTGCAGCTTTCCATCGACCGCCCTTCCACATAGCGGCAGGAGCAGGTTACGCGCGCGCCGAAGCCCGCGCCGACCTGCGCCTGGGCACGCAGGGCGCTCCAGTTCCAGGCCAGCAGCGCCAGCGGCAGCAGCACCGCCGCCAAAACTCCGTAAATCCATTTCCGGCGACCGGACATGCTCCCCTTTCCCGCGCACCATGCTAAGGCGGCGGCTTATGAGGCTTGAGCGGAACAGCGTAAAGCGCCTTGGCGCGTTGGGCGGGATTTTGGCGGTGCTGGCGGTGGCCGGGCTGTGGACCGTGCGCGCCGCCGCCGGGCCGGAGCCGGTCTATCATGTCGCGGGCGATTCGGACGCGGACGCGGCGGCGCTGAGGGCGGCGATCGACCCGCTGTTCGACGATGCGGTGGGCGAAACGCGGGCGCTGGTCGTCATGCATGACGGAGAGATCGTAGCGGAGCGCTATGCGCCCGGCTATGGGCCGCGGACGAAGCTGCCGTCCTGGTCCGCGGCCAAGAGCGTGACGGCGGTGCTGATCGGGCTGATGGTGTCGGACGGGCGGCTGGCGCTCGATGCGCCGGTGCCGGTGGCGGCCTGGGGCCAGCCGGGCGATCCCAGGGGGCGCATCACCCTGCGCCAGTTGCTGGCCATGACGTCCGGCCTGGACCATGTCGAGGATGCCGAACCGCTGGCGGAGGCCGACACGATAAGGATGCTGTTCACTGACGGCGCGCAGGACATGGGCGCCTTTGCGGAGGCAAAGCCGCTGGCCCATGCGCCGGGCGCCGCCTTTTCCTATTCGACCGGCAACAGCGTCATCCTGGCCGACCTGATGGCGCGGATGCTGACCAACAGCACCGATCCCGACGTGCGGCGGCGGGCGATGCAGATGTTCATCGACGGCCGGCTGAAGATCCCGGCGCGGCTCGACAGCCTGACCGTGGAATATGATGCGGCAGGGACGATGATCGGCGGCAGCTTCATGCATATGACGGCGCGGGACTATGCCCGTTTCGGGGAATTGCTGCGCAACCATGGGCGCGGCGCGGCGGGGCACCAGATCGTGCCGGAAAAATGGATCGACCATATGCGCGAGCCTTCGCCCCGCAATGCCGCCTATGGGGCGCATCTGTGGCTGAACCGGGACAGCGAGGACAGCGCGCTGATGCCGGGACGGGCGCCGCGCAGCCTGTTCGGCTGCGTCGGCCATGGCGGGCAATATATACTGGTTTCGCCCTCGCAGCGCCTGACGGTCGTGCGGCTGGGCATGTCGCCCCGCAAGGAGGAGCGCGCCGCGCTGAAGGCGGAACTGGCGAAGCTCGTCGGGCTTTATGCGCGGTGAGGGGTGGAGAGCACACCTCTCCTATTCCTCCCGATCGGGAGATGGGGAGGGGGACCAGCCGCAGGCTGGTGGAGGGGAATGGGGCATGACCTCCCAATTACCCCCCCCCACCATCGGCTGCGCCGACGTCGAAGAGAGTCACGCGCCTCTCTTCGACCCTCCCCACGCGCGGGGAGGATTGAAGGTCACCTAAAGCAGGAAATTGCCTTCGATCACCGTGCGGCAGGCGCCGGTCAGGATCACCCTGTCGCCGGAAAGCCGGCACGACAGGCGCCCGCCGCGCCGCGATGCCTGAAAGGCCGTGAGGGCGGCCTTGTCCAGCCGTTTCGCCCAATAAGGGGTGAGCAGGCAATGGGCGGAGCCGGTGACGGGATCTTCGTCTATGCCCGCGCCGGGGACGAAGACGCGGCTGACGATGTCGCTGTCATCGCCGGGCGCGGTGGCGATCAGCAGGATGGGACCGGCCTTCTTCAACGTCGCGAAGTCCGGTTCCAGCGCACGGATCGCGGCCGCGTCGCGATAGAGGAAGATCGCATAGCCCCCTTCGCGCCATTGGGTTTCCAGGATGTCCCCGCCCATGGCCTCGGCCAGTTCGGGCAAGGGCCTGGGTCCGGTGGGCCAGGCGGGAAGGGAGAGGGCATAGCCGTCGCGGTCGCGCGACACGCTGAGGATGCCCGCCTGCCGCGTGCGGAAGCGGACGGCGGTGCGCCCGCCCATCAGCACATGGCCGCTCGCCAGCGTGGCATGACCGCAGAGCTTGACCTCCACGGCCGGCGTGAACCAGCGCAGCGCATAGTCCGCCTCCGGATCGTCGGGGGTGGGAACGGTGAAGGCGGTTTCGGAGAGGTTGTTTTCCGCCGCTATCGCCTGAAGCGTCGCATCGTCCAGCCATTGGCCGAGCGGCATGACCGCGGCCGGATTGCCGGTGAAGGGCGCGTCGGCGAAGGCGTCGACCTGGATGATGGGCAGGCTGGTCACGGGCAATCCTTTGATCTGCCGATCATCATGGCGATGCGCCCGGTGCCGGGACAGGGCCGGTCGGCCGAAAATGGCTTGGCGCGGCCCAGGGCCTCATCCCAGCAGGACGAGCGCGGTGCAGACCGCCAGCCCGACGACGAGGTTGAGCGGAATCCCGATCCGCACGAAATCGGAAAAGCGATAATCGCCCGCCGCATAGACCAGCGCATTGGTCTGATAGCCGATCGGCGTGGCGAAGCAGGCCGACGCGCCGATCATCAGCGCGATCACAAGCGGGCGCGGATCGGCGCCTAACTGATGGGCGAGCGCGATGGTGAGCGGCGTGAGCAGCGCCGCCACCGCATTGTTGCTGAGCAGTTCGGACAGGAGCAGCGCGAAGAAATAGATGAGGAACACCAGCGACCATGCGGGCGCGGCGGCGAGCAGCGGATCGATCCAGCCGACCATCAGCGCGACGCTGCCCGCCTGTTCGAGCGCCAGTCCGACCGCAAGCATCGCGAAGATGAGGATCAGCACGTCGCCGTCGATCGCGGCCCATGCCTCCTCCGGATCGATGCAGCGGGTGACGAGGATCACGCCCACCGCGATGAAGGCGGCCAGCCCGATGCCGATGACGTCGATGGCCGAGAGCAGCACCACCGCCGTCAGGGCGAGAATGGCGATCCACGCCTTTCGCGGGCGGAAGGCGCGGGCGCGGCTGATGTCGACGCCGATCAGATGGGCATTGTCCTTGAGCGAGCGGATGCTGTCGTCGCTGCCCGCGATCAGCAGGCGGTCCGCGCCGCGCACGCGGGTTTCGCTGAGGTCGGGTCCGGGCAGGTGGCGCGCCCGGTGAATGCCGATGATCCGCACCCGCAGTGCGTGGAGGAAGGGAATGTCGATCAGCCGTTCCCCGATGGACGGATGGCTGGGCGCGATCATCGCTTCGATGACGGTGCCGCCGCCGGGAGTTTCCGACGCCGCGGCCAGGCCGATTTCGAAGTCGCCGGATTCGCGCAGGGTCATGATCGTCGCGCCGTCGGCATGGACCAGCAGGTGGTCGCCGGCGTGCAGTTCCTCTTCCTCTATCCCCCGGCGCCGTATCTCCCCCGCCCGCTTGAGGCCGAGCAGGCTGGCGGAGCGGCCGAAGATCGACAGGGAGCCGACGGTGCGGCCGATCAGGTCGCTGTCCCGCGACAGGATGAGTTCGGTCAGATAATCCTGCACATTGCCGCCATCCTCCCCCGCGATGGAGGGCGGATCGCTGGGCAGCAGGAAGGACAGGCCGGCCAGCGCGGCGATGCCGGCCGCGACCCCGGCCAACCCATAGGGCGTGATGTCGAATATGCCGAAGGGCGCCATGCCCTGGTCGGCGGCGATGCCCGCGACGATCAGGTTGGTCGATGTGCCGATCAGCGTCACGCAACCGCCCATCACCGCGACGGCGTTCATCGGGATCAGCAGTTTCTTGACCGGATAGCCGGTCGCCTGCGCCAGCTTGAACATGATCGGGATCAGCAGGATCACGACCGGCGTGTTGTTGAGGAAAGCCGAAAGGACGACCGTGCCGAGCGTGACTTCGGCCAGCGCCAAGCGGGGGTGGCGCTGGGCGCGGGCCATGACCAGGTCGGCGACGCGGTTGATCGTCCCCGTGCGGATCAGCGCGCCGGAAAGCACGAACATCGCCCCGACCGTCAGCGGCGCGCTGTTGGAGAAAACGGAGAACAGATCCTTTTCGTCGAGCAGGCCCAGCAGCGCGAAGGCGCAGGCCCCGACCACCGACACGACAGTGGGCGAATAGCGTTCGCGCACGAAGGCGACGAACATCAGGGCGAGGATGACAAGCCCGATCTCCGCGCCATAGATGCCGATCAGCGCGGTGATGAAATGCATGCGTCTTGTGCCCCGGATCGCGTTTTCGCGTCCTGCTTCAACGAAATGGGCCAGCCATGGTTGCATGGCTGGCCCGTGTTCGCGGCTGAAGGGGACGTTTTGACCGTCAATCCATGCGGGGCATGGTGACGCTCCCCAGGCTTACGCGCTGCCGCTCGCCCTCCCGCGGGCGATCCGTGACGGCGATGGTATCGCAGATTGGGTGAGTCGTCTCGCCGGAATCGCGCCTTTGCCGGAATTATGGCTCGATTCGGCGCGTTGTGGGGGGTGGCGAGCAGGATTCTCCTTCGTGCTCCTGGGGAAGGCATTTGAGCCTCGCGAGAACCGGACCTGACGGCAGGACTGGACTCCTGCCTTCGCAGGAGCAGGGCACGGCCTGGATCAGCCCTCGCCGCACTGGGCGCGGTGGAGCAGTTTCTGGTCCGCCAGCACCAGCGCCATCATCGCTTCGACCACCGGCACGCCGCGAATGCCGACGCAGGGGTCGTGGCGGCCCTTGGTCACGATGTCCGACGCCTCGCCCTCGCGGGTGACGGTTTCGACCGGGATCAGGATCGAGCTGGTCGGCTTGAAGGCGATGCGGACCTTGACGGGCTGCCCGGTGGAGATGCCCCCCGCAATGCCGCCCGCATGGTTGGCGAGGAAGACGGGGTTGCCTTCATTACCGGGCCGCATCGGATCGGCATTCTGCTCGCCGCGCAGGCGGGCGGCGGCGAAACCGTCCCCGATCTCCACGCCCTTGACCGCGTTGATGCTCATCATCGCGGCGGCCAGTTCGCTGTCGAGCTTGGCATAGAGGGGCGCGCCCCAACCGGCCGGAACGCCGCTGGCGATGCATTCCACCACCGCGCCGAGCGAGGAACCGTCCTTGCGGGCGTCCTCGACCAGCTTCTCCCAGCGCTTCGCCGCCTGCCGATCGGGGCAGAAGAAGGGGTTGTTGTCGATCTCGCTCGCGTCGAAACGGGCCGGGTCGATGGCGTCGCCGCCGATCTCGGTCACATAGGCGAAGATGTCGACATCGGGGATCACCAGCCGGGCGACCGCGCCCGCCGCCACGCGGCTGGCGGTTTCCCGCGCCGAGGATCGCCCGCCGCCGCGATAGTCGCGGAAGCCATATTTGGCGTCATAAGCATAGTCGGCATGGCCGGGGCGATAGGCCTTGGCGACCTCGCTGTAATCCTTTGACCGCTGGTCGGTATTTTCGATCATCAGGCTGATCGGAGTGCCGGTGGTGCGCCCTTCGAACACGCCGGAGAGGATGCGGACCTCATCGGCTTCGCGGCGCTGGGTGGTGAATTTCGAGGTGCCGGGCTTCCGCTTGTCGAGGAAAGGCTGGATGTCGGCTTCGGTCAGGGGCAGGCCCGGAGGGCAGCCGTCGACCATCGCGCCGATGGCGGGACCATGGGATTCCCCCCAGGTTGAGAAGCGGAAGACGCGGCCGAAAGTGTTGAAGCTCATATCTGCCTTTCGTGGGTGAGGTGGTTCGCCCTCACCCTCCCACCGCTTCGCGGCGGGCCCCTCCCTCTCCCGGTGGGAGAGGGGTTTTGTTACTTGTCCAATGCGATGTCGGGCGCGTCTTCGGCCTTCATACCGATGACGTTGTAGCCCGCGTCGACATGGTGGATTTCGCCGGTCACGCCCGACGCCAGGTCTGACAGAAGGTAGAGGCCCGCGCCGCCCACATCCTCGATCGTCACGTTGCGACGGAGCGGGCTGTTCAGCTCGTTCCACTTCATGATGTAGCGGAAATCGCCGATGCCGCTGGCCGCCAGCGTCTTGATCGGCCCGGCCGAGATGGCGTTGACGCGGATATTTTCCGGACCCAGGTCCATCGCCAGATATTTGACGCTGGTTTCCAGCGCCGCCTTGGCCACGCCCATGACGTTATAGTGCGGGATCACCTTTTCCGCGCCATAATAGCTGAGCGTCAGCAGGCTGCCGCCCTCCGGCATCAGCGCTCGCGCCCGCTTGGCGACGGCGACGAAGCTGTAGGCGGAGATGTTCATCGTCAGCAGGAAATTTTCCAGGCTGGTGTCGACATAGAGGCCACGCAGTTCATTCTTGTCGGAAAAACCGATGGCGTGGACCACGAAATCCAGCCCGCCCCACTTCGCCTCGATCTCGGCAAAGGCGGCGTCCAGCTTTTCCATGTCCGACACGTCGCAATCGATCAGGAAATCGGACCCCAGTTCCTCGGCGAGCGGCCTCACCCGCTTGGCCAGCGCCTCGCCCTGATAGGAGAAGGCGAGTTCCGCGCCCTGCGCATGCAGCGCCTTCGATATGCCCCAGGCCAACGACTTGTCGTTCGCCAGCCCCATGATCAGACCGCGTTTTCCCGCCATCAAGCCTGTCATACCGTCGTCCCATTCCCTTTATCGACCTGCGCGGCGGCCGCGGCCTCCTCTTCCGGGAACTCCGCCAGCGCCGCATTCAATTCCGCGCCAATTACCACGCCAAGCCCGACAAGAAAGAAGAAAATGAGCGTGATCATCACCCCGGCCAGGCTGCCATAGGTCATGTCATAGCCGCCGAGCATGGAAAGCGTGACCGGCAGCAGCAGGGTGACGCCATACCACCAGAGCGCCGTGGCGATGGCGCCGGGCCATTTCGGGAAGCGCGGATCCTTGTACAGGCTGGGGGTCAGGGAAACGTAGAGATAATAAAGCGCGACGCACAGGATCGCCATGGGCGCCAGCTTCGTCAGGCTGACAATCTGTATCGCCTGGTCGGCAAAGGGCAGGATCTGGTGCAGGAACTGGTCGATGCCGGTGATGATCACCTGCATGGAGAAGGCGAACATCACCGCGAACACGCTGACCAGCGTGATGCCGATGGCGGTCAGGCGATAGTGCCAGAAGGGGCGCGTGCTCCTGGTCCCATAGGCGCGGCGCAATATGTCGCGGATCGTCTCTATGAGGCTGCCGACGGTCCACAGCCCCACCAGCCCGCCCAGCCAGAGCAGCGGCCCCGTGCGGGCGTTCAGCACGTCGACGATGGGCTGGCGCACCACCTCCGCGACGCCCGGCGGCACCGTTTCCAGAAAGGCGCCGACCGCCGCCAGCCCGTCCTGCGACCGGCCGAAGATGCTGGCCACCGCCGCCGCCACGATGAAGAAGGGGAACAGCGTCATCAGCGAGAGATAGGCAAGGTTCCCGGCATGGATGAAGCCGTCATTATAGGTGCCGACCGCCACCCGCTTCGCGATTTCGAACGCGTGGCTGCCGGGCCGCACGCGGGCGATCTGGCGGTGGAACTTGGTGCGGGCTTCTTCAGCGATATGCTTGCGGCGGGATTCCGGCGACAGGGGGGATGGATGCGGCATTCCCCCCTAACCCCTCATACGCCCAGATGGGTCCGCACGGCGCGGCTGTCCCGCCAGCCTTCCACCAGCGCCTTGATCGCCGGATCGTCGGCGGGCACGTCGATCAGCAGGGTGACGAGCTGGTCGCCCCGCTGCCCGTTCCTGCCGGTGAAGCCCTTGCCGCGCAGCCGCAGCGTCTTGCCGGAGGAGGCGCCCGCCGGCACGCCCAGCATCACCGGGCCGTCGACCGTCGGCACCTTGACCTTCGCCCCCTTCACCGCCTCGTCCAGGGTGATGGGCAGGTCCAGCAGCACATTGTCGCCGTCGCGGGTGAAGAAGGGGTGCGGCTTCACCTCTATGGTGACGATGGCGTCGCCCGCGCCGCCGGGGCCCTGCTGGCCCTTGCCGGAAAGGCGCATCTGCGTGCCCGTCTCGACCCCCGCGGGCAGTTTCAGGTCGATGGTCTTGCCGTCCTGGAGCGTGATCCGCTGGGGCGCGAGGGTCGCGGCGTCGACGAACTGGACGGCGAGGCGATAGGTGACGTTCGCGCCCTTCTGCGGCGGCGCGCCCCGGCCGAAACCGCCAAAGCCTCCGCCCGCTCCCCCGCGCCGGCCCGCCCCGCCGAAAAGCCCTTCGAATATGTCGCCGAAATCGGCGCCGCCATCCTGGAACTCGAACCCGCCGCCCTGCCCCGGACGGCCGCGAAAGCCCCCCGCCCCGCCGCCGCCGAAGCCGAAGGGCGCGGTCGGATTGCCCTCGCCGTCTATTTCGCCCCGGTCGAAGCGGGCGCGCTTGTCCTTGTCCGACAGCAGGTCATAGGCGCCGGTGACGGCGGAAAATTTCTCCGCCGCCTTCGGATTGTCCTTGTTTCGGTCGGGATGCAGTTCCTTGGCGAGCTTCCGATAGGCCGATTTGATCTCTGCCTCGCTCGCGCCGCGCGCGACGCCCAGGGTGGAGTAGGGATCAGCCATTGCCGTCAACATATCCTTTGGATCAAAAAAAGCCGTTTGCGTCCTATGTGGCGAAAGGCGCGGGATCGTTCAAGCGTGGGAAAGCCGTATCGACATGGCTTTATGAGGGGCGTACAGCACCGCGCATGACCGATCCCTTCCTGCTGTTCGACGCCTGGTATGCCGAGGCGCGCGAAACCGAGATCAACGACAGCAACGCCATGGCGCTGGCCACCGCCGACGCGCGCGGGCGGCCGTCGCTGCGCATGGTGCTGCTGAAGGGGCATGGGCCGGACGGCTTCGTCTTCTACACCAATTTCGAGGGGCGAAAGGCGGGGGAACTGCACGCCAATCCGCATGCGGCGCTGCTGTTCCACTGGAAGTCGCTGCGGCGGCAGGTCCGGATCGAAGGGCCGGTCGGGCCGGTGGACGACGCCACCGCCGACGCCTATTTCGCGACGCGCAGCCGCGACAGCCAGTTGGGCGCCTGGGCGTCGGACCAGTCGCGCCCGCTGGAATCGCGCAACCTGTTCATGGCGCGATATGAGGAGGTCAGCCTGCGCTTCGAGGGCGGGCCGGTGCCGCGTCCGCCGCACTGGTCGGGATTTCGCGTCGCGCCGGAGCGCATCGAATTCTGGCAGGACCGCGAACATCGCCTGCATGAGCGGCGCCTGTTCGAACGGACGGGCGGGGGCTGGCGCGAAGGGCTGCTTTACCCCTGAGTTCGTCTATTTCCAGCGCCGGAAGGGGCGCGGAATATGATTCCTCATTCGTCTAACCGGGATGACGGCATTCACGCGCCTTCGATTGCGGGCGCTGCGGGTGGCTGTTAGGTGTAGCCACCATTTGGGACAGACCATGAATGCGGTGCGCCCGCGCGCCGGTTAAAGGAACGAGATGCGAAATCGACTGACGGCGTTCATCCTGACGGGAATGGTTCTGGGGGTGGTCGTGGGCTTTGCCACCAATATCTGGGTGGGTGGCGACAAGGCGCTGGCCAAGGATGTGGCGGGCTATTACCATCTGCTGGCGGACATCTTCCTGCACCTGATCAAGATGATCATCGCGCCGCTGGTCTTCTCCACGCTGGTGGCGGGCATCGCGCATATGGGCGACAGCGCGGCGTTGGGCCGGATCGGCGGGCGCGCCCTCGCCTGGTTCATCATCGCCAGCCTGATCTCGCTGACGCTCGGCCTCATCTTCGTCAATTTCTTCGCGCCGGGCGAAGGGCTGAACCTGGTCCGCTCGGGCGCGGATTCGGGGGTGAATACCGAAGCGCTCAATTTCCGCGACTTCATCCTGCACGTCTTCCCCACCTCCATGGTCGGGGCGATGGCGGAAAATTCTATCCTCCAGATCGTCGTCTTCTCCCTGTTCGTGGGCATCGCGCTGACCGCCATCGGCGAGAAGGGCAAGCCGGTCGTCACCGTGATCGAGGCGATGGTCGAACTGATGCTGCAAGTGACGGGCTATGTCATGCGCGTCGCGCCCTTCGCCGTCTTCGGCGCACTGGCGTCGGTCGTGACGACCGAAGGGCTGGGCGTGCTCAAGACCTTCGGCGAGTTGGTGGGCGAATTCTACCTGTCGCTGATCGCGCTCTGGGTGCTGCTGTTCGCGGCGGGATCGATCTTCCTGGGCAGGCGGATGGTGAAGCTGATCCGCTATGTGCGCGAGCCGATATTGATCGCCTTCTCGACCGCGTCGTCGGAGGCCGCCTATCCCAAGATGCTGGAGCAGCTCGACCGTTTCGGCGTGCCGCGGCGCATCTACAGCTTCGTGCTGCCCCTGGGCTACAGCTTCAACCTGGACGGGTCGATGATGTATTCGACCTTCGCCACCATCTTCATCGCCCAGGCCTATGGCATCGACCTGCCGATCGCGACGCAGATCACCATATTGCTGGTGCTGATGGTGACCAGCAAGGGCATCGCCGCCGTGCCCCGCGCATCGCTGGTGGTGGTCGCCGCGACGCTGGGCCAGTTCGACCTGCCGGTGGAGGGCGTGGCCTTCATCCTGGCGGTCGACCATTTCATGGACATGGGCCGCACCGCGACCAACGTGCTGGGCAACGCCATCGCCACATCCGTCATCACCAAATGGGAAGGCATGCTGGAGGTCGAGGAGCCGGAATATGTGCCCCATCCCAAGGCGCCCGCACATACCCCCTCCCATGGCCGCGCCGGGCTGGAACTGGCGTCGGACATGGTGGAGGAGGAGACGCGGGGTTGAGGCGGGTGGGACGTCGCGGTCCCGTTATGCTGAGCATGGGCGTGAGCGGGCATTAGATCCTCCCTGCGCGAAGCGTGGGGAGGGTCGAAGAGAGGCGCGTGACTCTCTTCGACATGCGAAGCATGGTAGAGGGGAAATTCGGAGGTCGTGCCCCATTCCCCTCCACCAGCCTGCGGCTGGTCCCCCTCCCCATCTCTCGATGGGGAGGATTTGGATGGGTCGGCTTGTTACCCCCTCCTAAACCTTCTTCACCGCCTAGCCCCAATAGACCAGGCTCCGCGCGAAGCTGGCGAAGCCGCGTTCCAGCGCCGCGCCGCTTTCTCCGTGAGGACGGGCTTCGGCATCCAGCGTGTCGCCGATCTGGCCGACGCTCAGGCGCTCCGGGATCACCGTCATGCCCATGGCGTTCAGCGTCACCGTCCAGGCGGCATGGCTGTTCACCCCGGCATAGCGGCCCATGGAATAGCTGGCGATGCCCGCCGGGCGGCGGTCGAATTCCTTGAGATAGTGATCGACGAGATTCTTGAGGCCCGGCTGCATGCCCCGATTATATTCGCCCGCGACGAAGACGAAGGCGTCGGCGGCGGCAAGGCGTTCGGATAGAGCCGTCATGGCGGCGGGGGCTTCGCCCGCGGGATAGTCGCTGTAGCGCAGATCCAGCATGGGCAGCCCTATGGCTTGGGCATCTATGAGTTCGGCTTTGTGGTCCAGGGCCTGGAAACCCTTGATCAGATATTCCGCCAGACGGATGCCAAGGCGGCCCCGGCGATAGGAACCGTAAAGAACGAGGATGTCGAGCGCCATGGGAGACTCCCTTCAGGGGTTGAGGGGAGTGTCGCACCGGCGATCGATGGCGTCCAGCGTCTTGCGGTATGTCAGTTTATCGAACTGGCGGCGTGGGCAAATTTCAGGCCCGCAGGACTGAGGGACTTGGGTGGGGAGCGGCCATTAAGCCCCTCCCCTTCAGGGGAGGGGTTGGGGTGGGGGTGTGCCTTTACAGGCTTGGTTTTCCTTTGGGGCACGCCCCCACCCCTCAGTCCCCTCCCCTGAAGGGGAGGGGAAGCATTGACGTCCGCTATCGGCCGCTCCCAACATTCCAAATTGTCCACCCGGCCTAAAATCAGCGCAACTTCGCGATGTTCAGCCCGTCCTGCTTGGCGCGGGCCTTCACCGATTCCTCGCTGCGGGTCAGCGCCTTGGCGATCGCTTTCAGCGCCATGCCCTTCTTCGCCAGCGTGTGGAGCTTCTGCAACTCGTCCGCCGTCCAGGGCTGCTTGTGCCGCTCGAAACGATCGCCCGCCATGCCGGTCAATCCGCGAAAGGATCACGCACGAGGATGGTGTCCTCGCGCTCAGGGCTGGTCGAAACGAGCGTGACCGGGCAGCCGATCAGTTCCTCGATGCGGCGGATATATTTGATCGCCTGCGCCGGAAGTTCCGCCCAGCTACGCGCGCCCGCCGTCGTGTCCTGCCAGCCTTCGATGCTTTCATAGACCGGCTCCGCCTTCGCCTGGTCCTGCGCATGGGCGGGGAGATAGTCGAAGTGCCGGTCGCCGATCCTGTAGCCGACGCAGATCTTCAATTCGTCGAAGCCGTCCAGCACGTCCAGCTTGGTGAGGGCGATGCCGGTGACGCCCGACACCGCGACCGACTGGCGCACCAGCACGGCGTCGAACCAGCCGCAGCGGCGCTTGCGGCCCGTGACGGTGCCGAATTCATGGCCCCGCTCGCCCAGCCGCTGGCCGACGTCATTCTCCTGCTCGGTCGGGAACGGACCGGAGCCGACGCGGGTGGTGTAGGCCTTGACGATGCCGAGCACGAAGCCCGCGCCATTGGGACCGAGGCCGGTGCCGCTCGCCGCCGTGCCCGCCACCGTGTTGGACGAGGTGACGAAGGGATAGGTGCCGTGGTCGATGTCGAGCAGCGTGCCCTGCGCCCCTTCGAACAGGATGCGCTTGCCCTCCGCCTTCGCCTTGTTGAGCGTCAGCCAGACTGGCTTGACGAAGGGCAGGATGAAGCCGGCGATGTCGCGCAGTTCGGCCATCAGCGCGTCGCGATCGATCGGCGCTTCGTTGAACCCGGCGCGCAGCGCGTCATGATGCGCGGTCAGCCGGTCGAGCTGCGGGCCGAGGTCGTCCAGATGGGCCAGGTCGCAGACGCGGATGGCGCGGCGGCCGACCTTGTCCTCATAGGCCGGGCCGATGCCGCGGCGGGTGGTGCCGATCTTGCCCGCGCCCGAAGCGTCTTCGCGCAGGCCGTCGAGGTCGCGGTGGAAGGGCAGGATCAGCGGGCAGGTTTCCGCGATCTGGAGGTTGTCGGGCGTGATCTCCACCCCCTGCCCCTTCAGCTTCGCCACCTCGTCGCGGAAGTGCCAGGGGTCCAGCACCACGCCGTTGCCGATCACCGACAGCGTGCCGCGCACGATGCCGGAGGGGAGCAGCGAGAGCTTGTAGACCTTCTCCCCCACGACCAGCGTGTGACCGGCATTATGGCCGCCCTGGAAGCGGGCGACGACGTCGGCGCGCTCCGACAGCCAGTCGACGATCTTGCCCTTGCCCTCGTCGCCCCATTGGGCGCCGATCACGGTCACATTTGCCACAGATACAGTCCTCCGCCCGCCGCGCGGACCGGCCATGCCCTTCGACGGGACTCGGCATGCCGGTGGGATAAAGCGGGCGCGTCGCCCAGTTGCGGGGGCGCGTTAGCCGGGCATGGCGGGCGCGTCAAGGCGGACGAGGCGGTCGCGGCCTTTCCCGCCGCCTGTTCCGACGCTACAGGAAAGCCATGGCGAAAGCGGATCAGATCGAAGTCGGATTGCGGATCATCATCGAGCAGCCGGTCATCGGCGTGCTGCACAGCCTTCAGGCCAAGGATGACCGGCCGCTCGATCCGAAAGCGTCCGGCACCGGCGAGCCATTGTCGTTCGACCTGCCGATCCGCATCGCGCCGGGGCCCAGATTTTTCGGCGACCAGGTCCGCCGCGAAGGGCCGGTGCGGCGCTTCATCTATATTCGGATCGGCCAGTTGGCCGGCGATCCGCCGTCGCCATGGTCGCGCCGGATGAAGATCGACATTCACGATCTGGACGAAGACCTGCTGACGCGGGCCATCGAAGGACGGGGTATCATCGAAATCGTCGTGAACGGCACGGGCAAGGACGGAACGCCCGCCTGCGCCACCGTGCCGCCGGTCTGCCGCCGCCTCAGCGAAAGTTGAGACCCGGTCAGTAAGGGCGCGGTTCCGTGCCATCCAGCCAGTGCGAACAGCGCAGCGCCTCGCCATTTTCCTCTCCGGTCAGCGCGGCGACCGTCTGCCAGCCTTCCGCCCGCAACTGGGCGGCGCGGGCGGCATCATGGTGCAGGGGCAGGAACAGGCGCCTGGGCGCCTCGCCGCCGAAGCCCGCGTCGATCAGCGGATCGGGATAGAGGGAGAAGCCCATGGCCGGTTCCTCCGACCCGTCGGCGCGGATGATCGCATAGCTGCCGCCCCGGCCGATCTCCCCGGTGAAGCCTTCCGCGAAGATCGAGAAGCCGAACCAGTTTTGATATTCGAAGCCGTGCCGCTCGGTCGGATCGAGCGTCAGGCTGATGTCCCAGCCGATGGGCTTGGCGATGGCGCGCAGGCCCGCGATCCGGCTGTCGATGGCGCCGCCGAGATCGGCGTTCAGCGCCTCCAGCCTTTCCATCGCGGCGTGGAAGGGGCCGGTTCCCTCGATCAGCGGCAGATAGGCGGCTGCGGCCGGGCTGATCGCGGCGAGCGCGCCCGCATCCTTGGCGTCCAGTTCGGTGCGGACGGCCTCTATCTCTTCCGGCGCGAGCGGCAGCGGCCCGGCGGCGAGCGCGTCGATCAGGTCCGGCAGGGTGAAGTCGATGGTGATGCCGGTGACGCCCGCCGCCTGCAACGCCTCTATGGCGACGTTCACGATCTCCACGGCGGCGGCGACGCTGTCGCTGCCGATGAGTTCGGCGCCGACCTGGAACCGCTCCCGCTCCGGACGGAGCTGATTGGCGCGCAGGCGGATGACGGGACCGGCATAGGACAGGCGCAGCGGGCGCGGCGCGGTGGCCAGGCGGGTGGCGGCGATGCGGCCGACCTGCGCGGTCATGTCCGGGCGCAGGGCCAGGCTGCGCTGCGACACCGGGTCGATGGCGCGGACCAGATCCTGCGCCTTCATCGATTTGAGGCGGCTGACCAGCGTGTCCTCAAACTCCGCGATGGGCGGCATGACGCGTTCATAGCCGTGGCTCGCCACGGTATCGAGCACGCGGCGCGCAAGCCAGGCGGAAGCCTCCGCCAGCGGCGGCAGGCGGTCGGAAAGTCCTTCAGGCAGGAGGCCGGATGGAATCGTGGTCATGGGCTGGCCTTTAGCGGATTATGCGCGCAAGGCCAGCCCGAACCATATCAGGCCCGAACCATCAGGCGAAGCGGAGGAGCTTCACCGTCTTCACGCCTGCGAGCTTGCAGATGTCGCTGAGGACCGCTTCGTTCACCGCGCCGTCGAGCGAGAGCAGGAGCACCGCTTCCCCGCCCTGGTTGCGGCGGCCGAGGTGGAAGGTGCCGATATTGACCTGCGCCTCGCCCAGCGTCGAACCCAGGCGGCCGATGAAGCCCGGCGCGTCCTGGTTGACGATGTAGAGCATGTCCCCGGCCAGATCGGCTTCCACCTTGATGCCGAACAGTTCGACCAGGCGCGCCTGCGCATTGCCGAACAGCGTGCCAGCAACCGACTTGTCGCCGCTTTCGGTCTTCACGGTCACGCGGACGAGGGTCTGATAGTCGCCCTCGCGGTCATGGCGGACCTCACGGACATCCAGGCCCCGTTCCTTCGCCAGGAAGGGCGCATTGACCATGTTCACCGTGTCGGAATAGACGCGCATCAAGCCCGCCAGCACCGCCGCCGTGATCGGCTTCTGGTTGAGTTCGGCGGCATGGCCCTCCACCTCGACCGAAACGCTCTGGATGCGGTCGCCTTCAAGCTGGCCGACCAGGCTGCCCAGTTCCTCCGCCAGCGCCATATAGGGCTTGAGCTTCGGCGCTTCCTCGGCGGACAGCGAGGGGACGTTGAGGGCATTGGTGATGCCGCCGTCGAGCAGATAGTCGCTAAGCTGTTCCGCGACCTGGAGCGCGACATTGACCTGCGCTTCGTCGGTCGATGCGCCCAGATGCGGGGTGCAGATGAAGTTGGGCGTGCCGAACAGCGGCGATTCCTTCGCCGGTTCCTGCACGAACACGTCGAGCGCGGCGCCCGCCACATGGCCCGAATCAAGCGCTTCCTTGAGCGCGGCTTCGTCGATCAGGCCGCCGCGGGCGCAGTTGATAATGCGCACGCCCTTCTTCGTCTTGGCGAGATTTTCCTTCGACAGGATGTTGCGCGTCTGGTCGGTCAGCGGCGTGTGCAGCGTGATGAAGTCCGCCTTCGCCAGCAGCGTGTCCAGATCGGCCTTTTCCACGCCCATTTCGACGGCGCGTTCCGGGGTCAGGAAGGGGTCGAAGGCGACGACCTTCATCTTGAGGCCGAGCGCGCGGCTGGCGACGATAGAGCCGATATTGCCCGCGCCGATCAGGCCCAGCGTCTTGCCGGTGACTTCCACGCCCATGAAGCCGTTCTTCGGCCACAGGCCCTGCTGCGTCTGCGCATTGGCTTCGGGCAACTGGCGGGCCAGCGCGAACATCAGGGCGATGGCATGTTCGGCGGTGGTGATCGAGTTGCCGAAGGGGGTGTTCATCACGATCACGCCCTTGGCCGAGGCCGCCGGGATGTCGACATTGTCGACGCCGATGCCGGCGCGGCCGATGACCTTCAAATTGGTGGCGTGGTCGAGAATGTCCTTCGTGACCTTGGTCGAGCTACGGATGGCGAGGCCGTCATACTGGCCGATGATCGCCTTGAGTTCTTCCGGGGTCTTGCCGGTTATTTCGTCGACTTCGACGCCGCGCTCCCGGAAGATCGCGGCGGCGCGGGGGTCCATTTTGTCGGAAATGAGGACTTTGGGCATGGGATGAATTCCTTATGTCAGTGCTCCTGCGAAAGCAGGAGCCCAGGGTTCGAGGGCGGGACTTAGCCGCCCTGGGCCCCTGCTTTCGCAGGAGCACGGCGTGGGATGAGGTTAAGCGGCAGCCTTGGTCTGGGCATAGGCCCAGTCGAGCCAAGGCCCCAGCGCTTCGATGTCGGCGGTCTCCACCGTCGCGCCGCACCAGATGCGCAGGCCCGCCGGGGCGTCGCGATAGCCCGCGACGTCATAGGCGGCGCCTTCCTTCTCCAGCAGGGCGGCGAAGCTCTTGATGAAGGCTTCGTCCGCGCCCTCGACCGTCAGGCAGACGCTGGTGGTCGAGCGGCTCGCGGGATCGGCGGCGAGATGGCCCAGCCAGTCCCGTTCCTCGACAATCTTGTTCAGCGCCGCCGCATTGGCGTTGCTGCGCGCGATCAGGCCGGAGAGGCCGCCCAGCGACTTGCCCCATTCCAGCGCGAAGATCGCGTCCTCGACCGCCAGCATGGAGGGGGTGTTGATCGTCTCGCCCTTGAACACGCCCTCGGCCAGCTTGCCCTTCGCCATCAGGCGGAAGACCTTGGGCAGCGGCCAGGCGGGGGTGTGGGTTTCCAGGCGCTCG
The DNA here is from genome assembly GCF_000445085.1 of Sphingobium sp. HDIP04. Taxonomy (NCBI): domain Bacteria; kingdom Pseudomonadati; phylum Pseudomonadota; class Alphaproteobacteria; order Sphingomonadales; family Sphingobiaceae; genus Sphingobium; species Sphingobium sp. HDIP04. The sequence continues at coordinate 102,819 of NZ_ATDO01000109.1, forward strand.
ACAGCGCGGGGGCCGAGGATCAGCACGCCATGGCCGCCCTCCCCGCCCAGCACCTTCTGCCAGGAGAAGGTGGCGACGTCGATCTTGGTCCAGTCGATTTCGTAGGCGAACACCGCGCTGGTGGCGTCGGCGAAGGTCAGGCCTTCGCGTGTCGAGGGAATCCAGTCGGCGTTCGGCACGCGCACGCCGGAGGTCGTGCCGTTCCAGGTGAACAGCACGTCATGGGCGAAGTTCACACCGTTCAGGTCGGGCAACTGGCCATAGTCGGCGCGGATGATCGTGGGGTCGAGCTTCAACTGCTTGGCGGCGTCCGTCACCCAGCCTTCGCCGAAGCTTTCCCAGGCCAGGGTCGTGACCGGGCGGGCGCCCAGCATCGTCCACATCGCCATTTCGAAGGCGCCGGTGTCGGAACCGGGGACGATGCCGATGCGGTGGGTTTCGGGCAGGTTCAGCAGTTCGCGCATCAGGTCGATGCAATAGGCGAGGCGGGTCTTGCCGATCTTGGCGCGGTGCGAGCGGCCGAGGGATTCGGCGCTCAGCTTGTCGGCGCTCCAGCCCGGAGGCTTGGCGCAGGGACCGGAAGAGAAATAGGGGCGAGCCGGCTTGGTTGCGGGCTTGGCGGTAGGCGCAATGGTGGCGTCTGCGGCGGTCGTATCAGTCATGTTATGCTTCTCCTTGCAGAGAGCACGCGCGGCGTTGGGACCGCGTGGCCCGTCGGCCGCCCTAAAGTTTCCGGCCAAAGAGTCAAGCCGAATGTCTGCATGCGATGAAACGAGTCGGCCGTTAACCCTTGGGCCAGCCGGACGTGGTAAATCATGCCGTCATGATCGAGCGGGTTTGGGGGAATGCGATCCTTCGCGGCACGGGTCTTGCGGCCCTGACGGCGGCCGTGCTGGCGGGCTGCGGCGGCGACCTGGTGCCGCGCGG